>JBILKS010000051.1:0-6950 GCA_044376595.1 Ilumatobacteraceae bacterium
AAGAACATCTCCGAAATCTTCGCCACGTGCAAGGTTGGCGATCATCACGAGGCCCACCACGATGCCGGCGAGGATCACCAGTTGGTGCGCGAGGCCGTCGAGTTGTCGCTGGAGAGGCGTTTTCTCGGTCGATGTGGCGGCAAGGAGGCCGGCGATGCGGCCGATTTCGGTGCCCATCCCCGTCTTGGTGACCACCACTTCGCCGCGGCCGCGGGTGACGGTGGTGTTCATGAAGGCATGCGAATGGCGGTCGCCGATCGGTGCGTTGGGGTCGACGGGATCGGTGTCCTTTTCGACAGGCTGGCTTTCGCCGGTGAGGGCCGATTCGTCGACTTCGAAGTTGTTGGCGAAAATGATCTCGCCGTCGGCGGGGAGGCGGTCGCCTGCTTCGACCAGTACGACATCGCCGGGAACGATGTTGGCCGTGTCCACCAACATGACGGTTCCGTCACGGCGCACTCGCACCTGCGCGGTGAGCATCTTGCGCAATGCATCGATTGATTTCTCGGCCTTGCTCTCTTGCAGGAAACCGATCACGGCATTGAACAACACCACCACGAGAACCACGAGCGGTGTCTTCAGTTCGCCTGACACCAGAAAAGAGACGAGTGCGGCCGCGATGAGGATCAGGATCAGCATGTCCTTGAACTGCGCCAAGAACTTCTTCCAGCCGGGAATGGACTCCGCGGCGTCGAGTTGATTCGGTCCGTATTGCTCGAGGCGGCGTTGCGCCTCGGCAGATGTCAGGCCGACAGAGGCGTGCGCGTGGGAGGTGTCGATTGTGGTCACGGGTGTCCGATCAGAAGGTCATTGCGCGAAGACGGGCAATGCGATCTTCGGTGCTGGGGTGGGTGGAGAACAAGCGAGCCAAGTCGGGGCCGCCGCTACGGCGACCGCGGAACTCGGCGAGCGGATTGTGGATGTACGCCTGGGCCTGTGCGGGTGCAATCTGCATGGGAATGCGCTGCGCGTAGACCTCGATCCGCTCGAGTGCGTTGGCAAGCGGCTCGCCGGTTCCGAGGAGCTCGGCGGCACCACGGTCGGCCTCGTACTCGCGCGAACGTGACACCGCCATCTGGATGAGCGATGCGGCGATGGGCGCCAGCATCGACACAAGGATCAGGGCAAAGGGGTTGGCGCGTTCGTCATCGTCGCCGCGACCGCCGCCGAACATTGCCGCCCACATGGCCATGTTGGCGATGAACGAAATCGCCGTGGCGATGGCGGCTGCAACCGAGCCAATGAGAATGTCGCGGTGCTTCACGTGCATCAACTCGTGGGCCATCACACCTCGAAGCTCATTCTCCGACATCGTCTTCAACAGACCTTCGGTGGCGCAGACAACGGCATTACGGGGCCCGCGACCTGTGGCAAAAGCGTTGGGCTGTTCGTTGGGGGAGATGGCCACCCGGGGCATGGGCATGTTGGCTCGCGTTGCCAGGTCTTCGATCATGCCGTAGAAGAGGGGTGCTTCGGCGGCCGTGACCACTCGGGCTTTCGCCGCGCGCAGGGCCAGCTTGTC
This sequence comes from Ilumatobacteraceae bacterium, assembly GCA_044376595.1. GTDB lineage: Bacteria > Actinomycetota > Acidimicrobiia > Acidimicrobiales > Ilumatobacteraceae > F1-20-MAGs119. The sequence continues at coordinate 1,523 of JBILKS010000051.1, forward strand.
GCTGAACCAGTACGAGCCTCCCACCATGAGAAAGGCGAACATCAAGCCGATGACGAGCGAACCGCTGCTGCCTCCACCGAGGACACCGGCGATGGTGACGATGAGGCCACCGAGTGCGGCAAGCAGAATGGCGGTTTTTGCGGTGTTCTTGAACATCATTTTCCCTTCGACAGATCCCGACACCCTGGACTTTTCCATGGGAGCGCGGAAGATTGACTATGTCGAAGGTCTCTCCCGCCCGTAGGGCCTGGATGCCGGGCGATTGCTCACCGTGATGACGACACCGAGTGGAGGGATACTCCCCTTCGCCGAAAATGATACGGGACAGGAGTCGTCTTCTCCATTCATACGCAGAAAAAATCAGGTCGGGGACATTTCGTGAAAAGATGGTCGGATGAAGATTTCCGCCGCAGTCCTTCCCAGCCACGACGCCCCATTCGAGATTCGCGAGATGAACATCTCTGACCCGGGCCCCGGAGAGGTGCTGGTGAAGGTGGTGGGTGCCGGTATGTGCCACACCGACCTGTTGGCGCGTACCCCCGGTGCGCCGTTTCCTCTGCCCATCGTGTTGGGACACGAGGGATCGGGGATCGTGGAGAAGGTGGGTGCCGGTGTGACCTCCGTGGTCCCCGGCGACAAGGTGGTCTTGTCCTACGCCAGTTGCGGTCGCTGCATGAACTGCTCCACTGGGTCACCGCAGTACTGCGACCTGTTCTATCCGCTCAACTTCATGGGCACCCGTATGGACGGTTCCACGCCCGTCACCACACCTGAAGGCGCCAACGTGTCGTGCTGCTGGTTCGGTCAGTCGAGTTTCGCCACGCACGCCATGGCAACCGAGCGCAACGTGGTCAAGGTCACGGCCGACGACGTGAAGTTGGAACTCCTCGGACCCTTGGGTTGTGGTTTCCAAACGGGAGCCGGTGCAGTGATCAACTCGCTGGGTGCCCGACCGGGAACATCGATTGTGGTCTACGGAGCCGGTGCAGTGGGGCTAGCTGGCGTGATGGCCGCCAAGATCGCGGGATGCACCACCATCATCGCGGTCGACCTGCACGACAATCGTCTGTCGTTGGCACACGATCTGGGAGCAACCCACACGCTGAATGCCAAGAGCACCAGCAATCTTGTGGAGTCGGTGCAGCAGATCACCGGCGGCGGAGCGCACTATGCACTCGACACCACCGGTGTGCAGTCGGTGATTCGTGGTGCTGTCGATGCCCTGCGCGCCAATGGCGTGTGTTGCCTGGTCGGCGCGGGCAATGTGGAGTTCACGTTGGAGGGCAGCGGCTTTCTCTTCGGCAAGACCGTGAAGGGTGTGATCGAGGGTGATGCCAACCCTGCTGAGTTCATCCCGAAGATGATCGAATGGCATCGTCGTGGTCAGTTCCCGATCGAGAAATTGATCAAGACGTATCGTTTGGATCAGATCAACGAGGCGCAGCACGACAGCGAGTCGGGCGCCACCATCAAACCAGTCTTCGTTTTCTGACGCTGATCTGCGTACATCGCGAAACTGTCACTCAACGAGGCAGTGCGGTGACGGACAACACCTTTGAGTAGTTCCGTCGCTTGGCTTGGCTGACTGTCAAGGTGAGCCGACACGATCCGGCCGCGAGCAGCTCGACCTTGTTGGAGCGGAGGCGACAGATCTTGCGTGAGTCGCGGCTGACCTTCAGGGTGGATTTTGCGGTTGATGCGGGTGTGATGCCGCTGCGGCGAATGATGCTTGACCATGAAAGCTTTGATCCGACACGGCGGGCCAGTATCGAGTCGACAAGTGCGGCTGGTCCGCCGGTTTTCGGTACTGCCTGATCGGTGGATCCGGCAGTCTTTCCCGGGGTGGCGCCTTCCAGGGGACGCTGTGTCGCAGGCGTGGCGCTGACACTGTCGATGACGAATGGCAGGAGCAGTGTCTGGGCGCTTCGGGCTGATCGAGTCGAAACGGGTGATCCTTGCCCAGCAACGACACGTCGTGAGGCCACGATGCGCAGGAAACATTCGCCGATACGCGTCGGTACGGCAACTCCGTCGATCACCTGGCATGACGACTCCTGCTCTTCACCTCTGATCGGGTTGTCGACCGTGGTGACGAGGATGTCGACTTCTTCCGGTGCGCAGTCCTTGAACACGGTGCGTTTGATCAACTCGGTTTTGCCGATGGCGGAAGCTTCCTCGAGATGCAGCGCCCAATCGTCGATTTCGGGAAGATACTCGTACGCACCGGACCCGGGGAAAGTTTTGCCGGGGGAGATGTAGGTGGGCGCCACTCCGCGATTGCGTGCACTGCGCTTGCTGAAGACCGAACTGAGATGGTGGACGAAGCGATTGTCGGGGTCAATCACCGCATGACCCCACGGAAGACCCGGTGAAACGTACTGCGGTGCTTCCAGCGGACAACCGCCCGGCGTTGTGAAGTCCTTGGTGGCGGTGAGTGGTGCGTGGTTCTCGGTTTCGAGTCGCAATTCGATGCGGTAGGTGGCGCCCGGTTGCAGGTCCTGTGCCCGTGTCTGGTCGGCGTAGCCCTCTTCGCACATACGCCACCAGGCAGCATCGACGTTGCTCACGGCGAACGTGCCGCTGGAGACAACCTGGTCGGCAAGAGACACCCGATATGTGGCGCGCGGGCGAACGGCGTGGAAGACCACATCGTTTCCGCTGCGCACGAGTTGTGCGTCGTCGGTTCTGTTGAAGCAAAAGCCGAAACCAATGCTCCGCTGTTCCTGCTGCAGGATCATGACATCGAGTTGGGGCAACGAAGGGTCTTCGGCCAACTGCGGTGGTTCTTCGGGCACAACTGCACGGGACGGTGACGACCAACCGCCGTTTGACGGTTCGCTGCCACTGGCCACTTGCACGGTGACGAGTTGACTCCCCATGCTGTCGGGCACGGTTGCCGTGGCCAGTGGCTCGACGTAGGTGGACGCTTGGTAGACACTGAGAGCCGCACCCTCGACAACCTGACACCCGTCGGTGTTGCAGAACTTGAACGAATAGACATCGCCCACCTCGACGGACGTGCCGGCAGGTTCGATCCAGTCGATGAAGAGCATGCGTCCGCTGTTCCCCCCGGCAAGTGCAACGACGTGTCTTGGAACCACTGATTCGGCCCGAACGGGACTCGAGGCCTGTGACGACACGAGGACCACCGCCACCATTGCCAGACGAATTCGTCGAGACCGGCGTGTATGCGCCACCTTACGTTTGAAGCTCACCGTTCGAAGCTCACCTCAACTGTTGCCCATGCGGGCGCGCCATTCAGCCGGGTCGCGATTCAGTTTCTCGTAGCGGTCGGAGATCCAAATCGGCAGCCCAATGTCGCCGCCGTCCATCACGATCTGTGCCATCTCGCCGTTTTCGTCCCAGATGTGGCACGTGTTCAGGTTGAAGCGCATGCGTGACATGCGCTCCTCGCGCGTGGTGGGCGGCGGTTCGAGTGGCGTCGCTCCGTCGCGTGCATTGACGGCTCGCAGACTCCAAATCGTTTGGATGGCCACGGGAGCCATGGCTTGGAGCAGGGCAGTGGTGTGCGTGCACCCGCGCGGCCCGCCGAACAGTTCACGGATCTTGTGTGTGAAACCACGCGCGATGCTGAGGCCCACGAGTTTCTTGTAATGCGCGGTGATTCCCGGGCATCCGTCATGGGGAAACACGTGGAAATCCACATTGGCTTCGAGGATGGTCATGTCGGGCATGCTCACTTCGAGTGTCACCACCATGTGGTGCAGAGGAAGCGGCTCGGGGTCGTCTTGGATGTAGAGCCCCGCAGGCTTGAGGTCGCGAACGGCACCGCGGATGAGCACCACGCTGTCGCTCTTGCGGTACGACTTCACCACGTAGGTGCGGTCGTGGATCTCTTCGAGATTCGGATCAGATGGCGGGGGGAGGATGTCGTCCACGTTGTCTCGCTTCTAGCGCTTGTTTTCGATGTCGCGCAGGACTTCACCGACGTTGTGATCGATGCCGGCGAGAATCGGTCGCATGTGGAGGTTCTCAAGAAGTTCGTTTCCGCGATCGTTGCCGCCCTGCAGGTTGGATGTGATCACCTGGGCCACACCCTGCTGGAGGAGTGCTGCCCGGTAGTCGTACCAGAGACGATCGAGGCTGTATCCCTTGAACTGCGGCTTGTCGCCCGCGAGTGCGGAGATCGCCTTGTAGTAGTGCTCGATGAGGTGCGTTTCGTTCTCGCGACGCATCTCGGGTGTCACCGATGCGGCCAGCAAGTTGCACACGTCCCATGCACCCACATGACGCGTGCTCAACTGGAAATCGATCATGGTGATGGTGTCTGGGCCGGCGCTGCCGCCGAACAGGTAGTTCTCGGCGCGACAATCGGTGTGGGTGAAGGTTTGGTGACCCTGTTGCACCCACCAGTCGAGCATGTCTGGGTAGGCCTGGCAGGCACGTTCGAGAACGTCGAGCATCTCTCCGCCCACACGTTCGCCGTAGTGGGCGACGAAGCCGGGCCACTGTGCCTCGGCCATTGCCTTGCCAGCTTTGTAGAGCGGGTTGTTCATCGGCGGCAGCCAATCGAGTTGGTACAACTGCGGTGTCTCCCAGAACTCGGCGTGCAACACGGCGACAGTCTCGAGAATGCGCTCCGCTTCGTTCAACGTGAGGCCCTTGACCTGGTCGGGACAGTATGCGTCGGTGATCTCTTCGATCAGAAGAACGAAGGGCAGACCATCGGGTCCACAATCGGCGTGGTAGGCCTTGGGAACGCGCACCGACAGGCTGTCGGCCACTTGGCGGTAGAAGTTGACCTCGCGGAGATAGAAGCCCATGGCTTGCGAGAGGAACTGGTTCTCGGGTGCGGGGGATTGGCACTTGGCAACCATGGTGGCCGGGCCAGCCCCGGGTCCGTCGACGTAGTCGAGAGTGAGGCGGGCGAGTTCACCCAGAATGCCCACGCCGGTACCGAACCGGGTGACCTCGAATCCCTTCACGCGACCAACGTCGGCGGGAAGGACGTGGTTCAACCACTCGGTGGTGATGTCGGCAACCTGTGCCGGAATGAACGATGGTGAAGAGGTCATTGCGAGTTCCCCCGATTCGCAGTTGTGCCCGAATGGGCGCCGGGTCAGTGAGTGGTCTGATTCAGGCCATCGATGAGCGTATTCCACGCCAACGTGGCGCACTTGATACGCACCGGAAATTTCACGACGCCGCGTAGGGCTTCGAGATCCCCGAGCGGCAGCGACTCGTCGATGGGTGCTGCACCGGTGTCTTCTTCCTCGATCGACATCATGTGCTTGAAGCGGCGAACGAGGTTGCGGATCTCGTCGACGTTCTTGCCCTTGACGGCTGCACTCATCATCGATGCCGAGCTCTGGCTGATTGAGCAACCCTGTCCGCTGATCTTGATGTCGGACACAATGCCGTCTTTGACGTCGATGTACACCTGGATCTCGTCGCCGCACAACGGGTT
>JBILKS010000052.1:0-6949 GCA_044376595.1 Ilumatobacteraceae bacterium
CGGCATCGGAGGAACCCCCGAGGGCGTGGTGTCAGCCGCGGCCCTGAAGTGCATGGGTGGCGAAATCCAGGGGCGTCTGTGGCCGCGCAGCGAAACCGAGCGCGACGAAGCGGTTGCGGCTGGTTACGACCTGACCCAGGTGCTCACCACCGAAGATCTGGTGCGCGGCGACAACTGCTTCTTTGCGGCCACCGGCGTCACCGACGGCGAGTTGCTGCGGGGCGTGCGCTTCACACCGAAAAGTGCTCACACACAAAGCCTCGTCATGCGCTCGAAGTCGGGAACCGTTCGCCTGATCGACGCACACCACCGCCTCGACAAACTGGGCACCTACGCCTCTGTTGATTACGCGTAATCGCGGAGTCGATGACGCGTGATCAGGTGAGCGAGCCGGCGATACGCCGGAGAAGTACACGTGGTGTGAGTCGCGTGGTGACGCTCATTCCCTTGTACTGCGCCCCGGGCACAACGAGACACTGACCCTTGGCCACGCCGGCCAATCCGGCCTCGGCAACTTTGTCGGCCTTCAACCACATGAAGGTGGGAACCCGTGTCATGCGATCTTCTCCACCCGACACCGCCTGAAATTCGGTCTTGACGAAGCCGGGGCACAGTGCGCTGATGCGAATGCCACTGCCCCGATTCTCCTCGTGAATCGCCTCGGTGAAACTGGTGACGAATGCCTTGGTGGCGGAATACACGGCCAGATTGGGTCCGGCCTGAAAACTGGCGACGCTGGAAACGTTCAACAGGTGACCTTGTCCGCGCGAGCGAAACACCGAGAGTGCAGCGTGTGAGATCTCGACGAGCGCGCGGATGTTGAGATCGATCTGCCCGGTTGCGCGCTCAACTGCAGTGTCGTGGAACGGGCCGCTCGAGCCGAATCCAGCATTGTTGACGACAAGATCCACCGGCGCGTCGGCCGCACCGATGCGTGCATTGACGGCGGCAATGCCTTCGGTGGTGAAGAGATCGGCGGGCAACACTTCGAAGTTGGGGTACCGATTCGCGATCTCCTGCAAGCGGTCGACGCGCCGCGCAACAAGAACGCACGGCACTCCGGCATTGCCCAGCGCTTGGGCGAACTGCTCTCCGATACCCGCTGACGCTCCTGTGATCAGGGCGCGCCGGAACGGGTACGTTGCCACGGCTCAGTGGCCGACGTTGTGTCCCGTGAGACCACCAGTGGCGGCCAAACGGGCGTGAGCGCGACGCAAGTCGGCTTCAACTTCCGCAGAGTGTTCGAGACGCAGTTGCTCTTCGGCTCGCGCCTTGGCAGCACGGGCACGTTCGACGTCGATCTCGCCGGCAAGTTCGGCACCGTCGGACAAGACCGTGACCACACCGCTGGAAACCTCGACAAATCCACCGTGAACGGCGACGTCGAGAATCTTTCCGTCGGTCTGGTAGACCCGCGTGTGATTCTCGACCAACGCGCCGAGGAACGACACGTGCCCGGGCATGAAGGCGATTTCGCCTCCGCCCGACGTACGTGTGATGACCTGCGTTGCCTCGCCCGAGTAGAGCACCCTCTCGGGTGACACCACGTCGACACGGAAAGCAGCAGCTTCAGCCATCAGGCGTTCTCCTGCAGAGCCTTTGCCTTGGCGAGAACCTGCTCGACACCACCGACGTTCAAGAACGCCTGCTCAGGAACCTCGTCGAGCTCGCCGTTGATGAGGGCTTCGAAGCTCTCGACCGTTTCGGCAACCGGCACGTACTCACCGGAGACACCGGTGAACACTTCGGCCACGTAGAACGGCTGCGACAAGAAGCGCTGCACCTTGCGGGCACGCGACACGGTGAGACGGTCCTCTTCGGAGAGTTCGTCGAGACCGAGAATCGCGATGATGTCCTGCAGTTCCTTGTAGCGCTGGAGAATTTCCTGCACGCGACGAGCAACGAGATAGTGACGGTCGCCCACGGTCTCCGGGGTGAGAATCGTGGAAGTCGAGGCCAGCGGGTCCACAGCCGGGTAGATACCCAGCGAGGCGATCTGACGGGACAACTCCGTGGTGGCGTCCAAGAAGGTGAACGTGGTGAACGGTGCGGGGTCGGTGTAGTCGTCTGCGGGCACGTACACGGCCTGCAGCGAAGTGATCGAACGTCCACGAGTCGAGGTGATGCGCTCTTGGAGTTGGCCCATTTCGTCGGCGAGCGTGGGCTGGTAACCCACTGCCGACGGCATGCGTCCAAGAAGAGTGGACACTTCGGATCCGGCCTGGACGAACCGGAAGATGTTGTCGACGAACAACAACACGTCCTGGTTCTTCACGTCACGGAAGTACTCGGCCATGGTGAGAGCCGACAGAGCCACCCGCAGGCGCACGCCCGGCGGTTCGTCCATCTGGCCAAAGACCAGAGCGGCCTTTTCGAACACGCCCGACTCTTCCATTTCCAGACGCAGGTCGGTTCCTTCGCGGGTGCGCTCACCCACGCCGGCGAACACCGACACACCGCCGTGCTTGGAGGCAACGCGGTTGATCATTTCGGTGATGAGCACGGTCTTGCCCACTCCTGCACCACCGAACAGGCCGATCTTTCCACCGGCGAGGTACGGGGTCAACAGGTCGATGACCTTGATGCCCGTTTCGAACATGCGCTTCGACGGCTCGAGGGTGTCGAATGCGGGTGCCGGGCGGTGGATTTCCCAACGCTCGACGTTCTCGAACTCTTTCGGATCTGCGTCGAGCACGTCGCCCCACACGTTCCATACGTGGCCGAGCGTCGAGTCACCAACGGGCACCGAGATACCGCGACCGGTATTGCGCACGGGAGTACCGCGGGTGAGGCCGTCGGTGGGCTTCATGCACACGGCGCGCACGCGACTGTGTCCGAGCTGCTGGGCAACTTCGGCGAGAATCACGTTGGGCTGGCCCTCGATGAGAACGGTGAACTCGAGAGCGGTGTTCAACTCGGGCAATGCGCCACGAGGGAACTCCACGTCGATCACCGGACCAGCGATGGCGACCACGCGACCATCTTTCAGTTCGGTTGGATTGTTTGCAGTCATCGTCATGTCAGCTTCTCCTGCTCAGACTCGATCGCTGGATACGAAAGGATTTTCCATGCCAAACACGCTGGAGATGACGATGCCGTCGTCTCCGGACCCCAGGGCCTCGGCACCACCAACGATTTCCATGATTTCGGTGGTGATGGAGTCCTGACGTGCACGGTTCATTGTGCGCGTGAGGTTCTTGATCAGCTCTTCCGCGTTGTCAGTGGCCGACTTCATGGCGCGCTGACGGAAGGCGTGTTCGGATGCAGCCGCGTTGAGGAGGGCTGCATAGACGCGAGCCTCCACGTAGCGCGGCAAGAGTGTGTCGAGCAGCTCGGTGGGAGCGGGCTCGAATTCATAATCGCCCTGCGCACCGTGGTCTTCGTCGCTTTTGGCAACGAGTTCGGTGCCCAGCGGCACGAGTGGACGGCGAACGACTTCCTGGGTTCCGGCCGACACGAAACGGGTGTAGATGAGTTCGACACGATCGACTTCACCGGAGAGGAACATGTCGACGACGTACTTGCCGATACCCACGGCATCGGCCAATCCGGGGCTGTCGGAAAAACCGGCGAAGCCCTTGGCGAGGTTGTAGCCACGGAAGCGCAGGTATCCCTCGGCCTTGCGACCGACAGGAACCACCTTGTAACTCTTGCCCGCCAGAACGTCGGCCTTGATCTCGCCCTCGGTGGCGCGCAACACGCCGGCGTTGTATCCGCCGCACAGTCCGCGATCGGCGGTGATGGCCACGTAGCAGGTGGTCTTCACCTCGGCACGTCCCTGGAGGAACGGTGATTCTCCTGCTGCCCCACCTTCGGACAGGTGTTTCACCACTTCGGTGATCTTCTCGGAATAGGGAACGGCGGCAGCCACGCGCTGTTGGGCTTTCACGATGCGCGACGCAGCGATGAGCTCCATCGCGCGCGTGATTTTTTTCGTGGCCTGCACGGAGCGGATGCGCCCGCGCAGAATTCGTTCCTGACCGCCAGCCATTTAGATCACTCCGTCGCCAGGGTCTTGGCGCTTGCGGCATTGCCGACTTCGCCAGCCGCAGTTGCGGTGGGATCAACGGCGCTACCGGCGGGTGCCGACACCTTGAACTGAGCCTTGAACGCGCTGACGACATCTGCAAGGTCCTTCGGCACATCGGCCTTCGGGTCTTGGCGGATGCCAGCGATCATTGCGCCGTGACGCGACTTCACGTGGTCGAGCAACTCACTCTCGAAGCGACGTACGTCGGCCACGGGAATGTCGTCGAGGTAGCCCTTGGTTCCGGCGAAGATGGAAACAACCTGCTCTTCGACGGGCATCGGGCTGTTGAGCGACTGCTTCAACAGTTCCACCAAGCGGTATCCACGCTCGAGCTGCGACTTCGACACTGCGTCGAGTTCGGAACCGAACGTTGCGAAGGCTTCGAGTTCACGGAACTGAGCGAGGTCGAGCTTCAGTGTTCCTGACACGCTCTTCATGGCCTTGATTTGAGCAGCACCACCCACGCGCGACACCGAGATGCCCACGTCGACAGCAGGGCGAACGCCCGACTTGAAGAGGTTGTCCTGGAGGTACACCTGACCGTCGGTGATGGAGATCACGTTGGTGGGGATGTATGCAGAAACGTCGCCGGCCTTGGTTTCGATCACCGGCAGAGCCGTGAGTGAACCTGCACCGTTGGCGTCGCTCAACTTAGCGGCGCGCTCGAGCAGACGGCTGTGGAGATAGAACACGTCGCCGGGGTATGCCTCGCGGCCCGGTGGGCGGCGCAGCAACAACGACATCTGGCGGTAGGCCTCGGCCTGCTTGGAAAGGTCGTCGTACACGACGAGAGCGTGCTCGCTGTTTTCCATCCAGTGCTGACCCAATGCGCAACCTGCGTAGGGAGCGAGGTATTTGAACGGCGCGGGATCGGAGGCCGGTGCGGCCACAACCACGGTGTACTCCATTGCGCCGGCCTGACGAAGCGTCTCCACCGTCTGGGCGACCGTGGAACCCTTCTGTCCGATGGCCACGTAGATGCACTTCACGCCGAGACCGCGCTGGTTGATGATGGTGTCGATGGCGACGGTGGTCTTGCCTGTCTTGCGGTCACCGATGATGAGCTCTCGCTGGCCACGACCGATGGGGATCATTGCATCGATGGCCTTGATGCCGGTCTGCAAGGGCTCGTGCACAGGCTTGCGGCCCATGATGCCGGGAGCCTGCACCTCGACACGGCGCATGATTCCGCCGACGATGTCGCCCTTGCCGTCGATGGGCTGGCCGAGCGCGTTCACCACGCGGCCGAGAAGCGCATCGCCAACGGGGACCGAGAGAATGCGTCCGGTCGCCTTGACCGGCTGACCCTCTTCGATGTGGTCGGCATCACCGAGAACCACTGCACCGATCGACTCTTCGTCGAGGTTGAGTGCGAGACCGATGGTGCCGTCGGCGAACTCGAGGAGTTCGTTCACTGCGCAATCGGGAAGACCCGACACGCGAGCAATACCGTCGCCAACTTCGGCGACGCGACCAACTGTGCGTGCCTCGAGTGACGGCGAGTAGCCCTCGAGACCCTTGGTGATCGCCGAGGCGATGTCACTTGCTGACAATGTGATGTCTGCCATGTGCTTTTCCCTTCTGAGACTTTCGGCCGGCCTAGAGGCGGCTCTTCACTTGGTCGAGGCGGCTACGAACACTTCCGTCGATGACGGAGTCGCCGACGGTGGCAACAACGCCACCGAGGACTGACGGGTCGACGACGACCTTGAGATTGATCTGCTTCCCTGTGGCGCGCTCGAGAGCGGCCGCAAGGCGAGCTTGCTGATCGGCAGTGAGCTCAACCGCGGTGCGCACTTCGGCAACTTCCTTGCCCTGCGAACTGGAGGCGCGCTTCACGACCTTGTCGATGATGGCGGGGAGATCGCGACCGCGGCCGGCGCCCACCACCATGCCCACGAGTTGCGTGGTGGTGTTGGAGGCTGCGCCGAGGAGCGCTTCGATCACTGCCTGGCGACGAACTGCAGGAATGGTCTCGTCGGTCAGCGTGGCACGGAGCTGATCGCTCGACTCCACGGCACGAGCAACGCGGAACAGCTCGTTTTCGACAACCGCCAGATTGCCTTCGGCTTCGGCGATGTCGATGATTGCGCGGGCGTAAGCCTCGATACGTGCTTCGCTCATCGTGTTGCTCCCACTGAGTTGATGAAGCCCTCGATGAGGTCTTGCTGCGTGGACGAGTTCAGCGAAGCCGAGACGGCCGAGTTGGCGGCCACCGAAGCAAGCTGGGCAATTTCGGCGCGCAGTTCGTCGCCGGAGCGCGAACGCGAAGCCGCGATGTCGGCATCTGCTTTCGCCTCGAGATCGGTGATCTCGGCGGCGATGCGGGCGCGACCCTCAGAGAGGATTGCACTGGCCTGCGCATCGGCTTCGGCCAGCAAACGGGCGCGCTCACCGGAGATGTCACCGATGGCCTTGCGGATGTTGGAAGCTTCTGTCTCTGCTGCGGCACGAGTGTCGGCAGCGTTCTGGAGTTGCTCACCGATCTTTGCGCTGCGGGCTGCAAGTGCCTTTTTGAACTCGGGAAGCGCGAACTTCCACAAGCCTGCGGCAACGATGACGAACGCCAAACCGCCGTAGATAATTTCGGCTGTTTCTGGCAACAGCCAGTGGTGTGTCTGCGTGGGATCTTCGGCCGCAATCAAACTCAAGAGTCTCATCACCGGGCTCCTACTGTTTGCATGGCTTGGGTGACAGCCTGCGTCACCACTGACGGGTCTGCGGGCTTGCCCACTGCCATGGATGTTGCGGCAGTTGCCACTGTGGCCACTGCTGCGCTGATCTGATCTCGTACCGCGGCACGTTCCGCGGCAGCTGCTGCTTCGGCCTCTGCCTTCTTGGCGGCGATGCGCGTGTTGGCTTCGGCAACTGCGCGTGAGCGCTCTTGGTCGAGCGTCGTGCGTGCGGCATCGAGGCGTG
>JBILKS010000003.1:0-19572 GCA_044376595.1 Ilumatobacteraceae bacterium
CATCGAGGCTTTTTCCCGCGGCACCGCGAATGTGTGGGACGAGATCTTTCAAGACCGCACGTGGGATCTCATCGTCAACAGTTTCTTCCTGATGGCGATCGTCACCGTCGCCAGTGTGCTGCTGGGTACAGGTGGAGCATGGGTGACGACCCGTATGGCTCTTCCCGGCAAGACGGTCATCCTCGTGTTGCTCACACTTCCACTCGCCATTCCTTCATATCTCTCTGCCTTTGCATGGATCTCCTGGAGACCGGGGCTGGCCGGGTTCTGGGGCGCTGCCATCGTGTTGACCTTTGCCTGCTTTCCCTACGTGCTGTTGCCCGTAGCTGCCGCATTGCGCGGCCTTGACCCTGCTCAAGAGGAAGTCGCACGATCACTGGGGAGAACACCGCGCGACATCGCTTTCGGACTGGTGTTGCGGCAAGTGCGACCCGCCATCACCGCCGGGGCCCTTCTGGTGGCTCTCTACGTACTCTCCGATTTCGGTGCAGTTGCGGCCATGCGTTTCGAGACCTTCACATGGGTCATCTACGGCGCGTATCGAGCGGGCTTCAACCCGTCACGTGCCGCCATTCTCTCGATGGTCCTCGTGTCGGCGGCCGCCGTGTTGGTGATTCTGGAGAGTCGTGCACGTGGACGAGCAGGAGCAACCCGCGTCGGCGGCGGGGTGGCGCGCCGCGAGAATCGCTCCACCTCGAGAGGGGCAAAGATCACCGCCCTCACCGGCATCGGCGCGGTGCTCGGCATCGGACTGGGCGTTCCCATCGTCAGTGTCATCAGTTGGATGGGACGCGAGACGCAGCGAACCGTTGCCTGGGGCGACGTGATTGCGTCGGTCCGGGACTCATTTGTGATCGGCGTGCTCACTGCGCTCACCACGGTTCTCATCGCACTTCCCGTGGGAATCGCGGCATCGCGCTATCGGTCTCGATTCAGTTCGACGGTCGAACGCAGCACCTACGTGTCACACGCCCTTCCCGGCATCGTCATTGCCATCTCCGTTGTGTTCGTGGGGATCCGGTTGCTGAAGCCGTGGTACCAGGAAATCCCCTTGCTGGTTCTCGGCCAAGTGGTGATCTTCATGCCCCTCGCAGTTGCCGCCATTCGCAACTCCATCGAGCAGTCGTCACCGCGGATGGAAGAGGTTGCCCACAGTCTCGGAACAGGCACGATGGAGACCATCCTTCGTGTCACCATCCCGCTTGCGCTCCCCGGCATCGGCGCCGCGGCCGCCATGACCATGCTGAACGCCATGAAGGAACTCCCCACCACGTTGTTGCTCCGCCCCACCGGCTGGGAAACCCTCGCCACGGGAATATGGAAATACAGCACTGTCTCCGATTACGCAGCAGTGGGACCCTACGCTTTGGCACTGATGTTGCTGGCCGCACTTCCCACCGCATTGCTGAGCGGGTTCACCGTTCTGCGCACGCACAACGGCGAGATCTGAACATGTCGCAGATGATCACACTCGCCATCGACCACGTGTCGCATGCGTTCGGCACGCACAAGGTTCTGAATGCAGTGTCTCTCGAAGTTCCCCAAGGCTGCATCACTGCGGTTCTCGGCCCTTCCGGTGGAGGCAAGACCACACTGTTGCGAGCGGTGTGTGGATTCGAAATTCCCGACAGTGGAACCATCACCATCTCCGGTGTCGACGTCTGTCGCGATGGCCGTTCGCTCGTCCCGCCGGAAAAGCGTGGCGTCACCATCGTGCCGCAGGAAGGTGCCTTGTTTCCGCATCTTTCCGTGCACGACAACATCGCCTTTGGTCTGCACCAACGTCGCGGCGCACAGGCAACCAAGAGAGTCGAACAACTTCTCGAGTTGATCGAACTCTCCGACATCGCCCACGAGCGGCCTGCGGCGCTTTCTGGTGGCATGCAGCAACGCGTGGCGCTTGCCCGAGCACTCGCACCGGCACCCGCACTCGTGCTGCTCGACGAACCGTTCTCCGCTCTCGATGCCTCGCTTCGCCAGTCGGTACGCGACCACGTTGTCGAGACGTTGCGCCACGAAGGCGCCACGGCGCTGTGGGTGACCCATGATCAGCAAGAGGCACTCTCGGTTGCAGACCAAGTTGCCGTGTTGATCGGCGGAAACGTGATGCAGGTAGCCGAGCCGACAACGCTCTATCGCCAGCCAATCAATCAACAAGTGGCGCAATTCGTGGGCGAAGCCGCCATCGTCAACGGCACCGTGAATGCCGATGGCCTCAGTGCTACGTGCGAGCTCGGCCACGTGGCACTTTCCCAGCCGGCCGCAGCCGGTGCGGCCACTTTCGTGGTCCGGCCCGAACAAATCGAGATCAGCGCCACCGACACCGATCCCGCCTCGGCATCATGCGCAGGCGTGGTTCAGGCCAGCCGCTTCTATGGGCACGATGGTGTTGCCGAAGTTCGCCTTGCCAGTGGTCGCACTGTGTCCGTGCGCGTGCACGCACGAAATCTTCCGCCCGTGGGCTCGTGCGTCGACGTTCACGTCAACAGTGCCGTACTCGCCTTCGTTTAATCAAGCAGCTTGATCAACGACGTTCGGCAGACGCACCGAAGCCGAAGAGGTTGCTGCCCACTTTGCGCATCTGAATTTCTTCGCTGCCTTCGGTGATGCGGTAGCGGCGATGGTGCCGGTAGATGTGCTCGAACGGCATGTGTCGCGAATACCCCACACCGCCACATGTCTGCATGGCCCTGTCGGCGGCGTCGCACGCCAGGCGATTCGCCCGGTAGTTGCACATGGCCACCAGGTGAGTGACTTCCATGTGGTCTTTCTTGTCCAGCATCCACGCCGTGTAGCGCACCAACTGGCGCAGCATCGCGGCTTCGGTGTGCAGCTCGATGAGGGGGAACTGAATGGCCTGGTTGGTGGACAGTTTCTTGCCCCACGTGATGCGACTGTTGGAGTACTTGACTGCTTCGTTGATGCAGAACTGCGCTGCTCCCAGCGACGAGGCCGCCTGGCGGATGCGGTTCTCGTGCACGAAATGTTGCGCCAACTCGAGGCCGTGGTCGACTCGACCGAACACTGCGTCGCTTGTCACACGCACATCGGACAGGCTGACTTCGGCATGATCCGTGGGCATGTTGAAGGTCCACCAGAAGAACTCAACCTTGAAGCCCGGAGATGCCGTGGGCACGAGAAACGCCGTGATTCCCGTGGGCTCACCGGGGTTGCCACTGGTGCGGGCGAAAATGATGTCGTGGGTGGCGTGGTGCAAGCCACTGTTCCAGCGCTTCATGCCGTTGATCACCCATTCGTCGCCGTCGCGATAGGCGGTGGTTTCGAGGTACGTGGCGTCGCTGCCGTGGTTGGGTTCGGTGAGACCGAAGGCCAGGCGCTTCGTGCCGTCGAGAAAGCCCGGCATCCACTGCTTCTTCTGCTCGTCGGTGCCGAAATCGCGCATCATCAACACCGTTGGGAAGTTGCCCACGATGCTCGACTCGTTCTGGAGATCGTTGTGCAGACCGAGCCCCTTTGTGGCCAGGTGCTCGCGGATGATGGCCATCTGCAGGTTGCTGGCATCACGACCGCCATATTCCTTCGGCAATGCCAAGCGGAGCCAACCTGCTGCGTCCGCCCTGCGGCGCATCTCTTTCAGCAATGCTTCCCAGTCCTCACGGGGAACTCCACCGTTGTCGAAGTCGGTGCGGGCCCACTCCCGACGATGATCGAAGAAGCGCATGTTGTCGTCTTGCTGCTCGAGTGGCTTGATCTCGCGTTCGATGAATGCATCGAGTTGGGTCAGCGTGTCGTGAATGTCCCCGGGAATCTCAAAATCCATGCAACTACCGTAGGCGAGACGTTCGAGCGATCAGGCAGGCGGAGCCCAAGACTCCGCAGAACATGGTTACCGCTGGGTAGGAAGGGCAAGATATGTGAGTCATCCCATGTATACACAACAGATGTTGCACGAAGAATGAGAGATAGAACGCCATGACACAGACCCCCATCACACGAGTCGGAGTCGTTGGGTGTGGTCTCATGGGATCCGGCATTGCCGAGGTGTGCGCGCGTGCGGGCCTCGATGTGTTGGTCCGCGAGGCCAACCCCGCCGCCATGGAAGCCGGCCAGAAGCGCCTCGTTGGGTCCCTCGACCGGGCACTCGGTGCCAACAAGATCTCCGAATCAGACCGCGATGCGGCCATCGATCGGCTCAGTTTCACCACAGATTTCGCAGAGATGGCTGATCGCCAACTGGTGATCGAGGCCATCATCGAAGACGAGGGCCTGAAGACCGACGTCTTCGCGCAGCTCGACAAGGTCATTGCCGACAGCGACGCAATTCTCGCAACCAATACCTCGTCGATTCCCGTCATGAAACTGGGTATGGCAACGGCCCGCCCGGAGCAGGTTGTGGGTATCCACTTCTTCAACCCCGTGCCGGTACTCCGCTTGGTGGAACTCGTGCCGTCGCTTCTGACCTCGAAGACCACCATCAGCCGGGCCGTCGAGTTCGCCGAATCAACCCTGAACAAGCGTGTCATCCACTCGAACGACCGCGCCGGCTTCATCGTGAATGCGTTGTTGGTTCCTTACATTCTCTCCGCTGTTCGGATGATGGAGTCCGGCTACGCGTCGGCAGAAGACATCGACATGGGAATGGTCGAGGGATGCGCACATCCCATGGGGCCGCTTCGACTTGCTGATCTCATCGGCCTCGACACCATCGTGGCCATTGCAGAAAGCCTTTACACCGAGTTCAAGGAACCCTTGTATGCGGCGCCGCCATTGCTGTCACGCATGGTGGATGCTGGGCTCCTCGGTCGCAAGGCCGGACGCGGCTTTTACGACTACGCGAAGAAATAACTGCCACAACCACAGAGATACATACAGGCAGAGACGACAAGCAGAAGGAGACACAAGATGACGACACAACAGTTCTCACTCGACGAAGAACAGATTGCATTCCGAGATGTCGTGCGCAAGTTCGCCGAAGAAAAGATTGCCCCACTGGCAGCAGAAGCAGACCGCACCCAGCAGTATTCGTGGGAGGCCTTCAAGGCACTGCAGAGCATGGAGCTCACTGCGCTTTCTTATCCGGTGGAATACGGCGGCAGCGGAGCGTCTCTCGTCACCCAGGCAGTGGTTGCCGAGGAGTTGTCCCGTGTGTGTGCCAGCACCGGCCTCATCTTCCTCATCTCCAAGCTCGGAATGTTGCCTGTCATCAACTTCGGCAGCGAAGAACTGAAGAACAAGTACCTTCCGGGTATCTCCACAGGCGAGTCACAGGCCAGCTACGGGCTCTCCGAGGCGGATGCCGGAAGTGATGTTGCGTCGATGACCACTCGCGCCGTGCGGGACGGCGACGATTGGGTGATCAACGGATCGAAAATCTGGATCACCAATGCCGGTATCAGCAACCTCTACACGATCTTTGCCCGCACGTCGGATGATCGTCACAAGGGAATCACTGCATTTCTCGCAGAAGCCGACTGGGGAGTGCATGTCGACAAACTCGAGCACAAGCTCGGAATCAGGTCCTCTCCCACCGGCGTGATTCGGTTCGACAACCTTCGCGTCCCGGATGCGAATCGCATCGGCGAAGTTGGGCAAGGCTTTGCCATTGGCATGCACACCCTCGATCGCAGCCGCCCCACCATCGGCGCGCAAGCGGTGGGGATTGCACAGGGAGCTATCGACTTCGCGGTCGACTACATGAAGGAGCGCAAGACCTTCGGCGCGGCACTCTCGACTCGACAGGGCCTGCAGTGGATGGTTGCCGAGGCACAAATGCAGGTGGAGGCTGCCCGCACCATGGTGTACCGCGCATGTGCAGCTGCCGACGCGGATGATGCCCACGGCGACCTTTCGACCCTCGGGGCGATGGCCAAGTGGTTTGCCTCGGATGTGGCTATGAAAGTGACCACCGACTGCGTGCAGCTGCTTGGTGGATACGGCTACACCAACGACTTCCCCCTCGAGCGAATGATGCGCGATGCCAAGATCACCCAGATCTACGAAGGCACCAACCAGATTCAGCGCATGGTGGTGTCGAAGCGCATCTTCGGCTAAGCCGACGCAACAAGCGGCGAGAGATTCGTCACGATCTCGCCAAGACAGCGCGCCTGATCGGGCAAGTCAGCAAGGTGTGCACAGTCGAGGTCGATGGCTGCCACAACCATGGAGTGCTCCCACCAGAACTTGATGCCCGCGTGTCGTTGGTTGAAGTCGTTCAGCTCGTTGAGGATGAACTCGCTGAGATCGACATCGTGTGCAACCGGCGCAGAAAGACGGCACGAGGGACGAACGGTGTCGTGCAACTGGGCTCGAATCTGAATGGGGCCCACCATGAACTCGACGGCCCGTGGTCCGTCGTCCTCGAACTCCACGCCCGCCGATCCGAGAACTCCACGCAGTGCTGGTGCCCATTCCTGAGCGACTGCATCGATGAACTCGGCGGTGACTGTCCACCCCGGGCCGACAACGCGGCATGCAACGCCTTCGGGTGGATCGGCTTCGATCGTGACAGTGGTGTCGTCGTCGGTGTCGGACCACGCCAGCAGTCGCTCAATCTGACTCACTGCCGCATGAAACTGGGTTGCGCCGACCGTCTGCGCCTGAATGATGCTGGTGACACGACCATGGCCGTAACGCGACCAGTCGGAGTGGAGCTTGATGGCTCCGTCGCCGATGGTGCACCACAGTGGTGGCCCGGCACCGTCGAACTTGAGCCCCACGGGCGCGGTGCGCGCCGAGTGCAACACTTCAGCGAGTTGGCTGGCGCTGACGACGGCACGACACACGACTTCCGTTGTCTCTGGCCACACGAGAGCACGAGTACGGGCAAGCGGGGCATCGAAGACGATGCTTTGGCTATCTGTGCTGACCATGAGTGACGTGTTGTCGACGCAGCTGAGTACCGCACCCTGTGCAGTGGTGGCGATGTCGCTGCCGTAGAACACCGCGCGTGGTGAAACTGGCACAATGAAATCGGGTGCGCCGGGTGCCTCGCCGCCGTGAAAATCGAAATGTGTGAAGAACCCTTCGTGGATCCAGTGACGTTCCCCGTTGCGTACCGCAAGCCACAACGTGGCCCCATCAGTGTCGTTGATGGACAACGACGTTGTGTAGTGGAAGACCTGCCACCACTCGTCGTACGGGATGTGTTGCGGATACGAGGTCAGAACACTGTGATGATTCATGACCCGATGCTGGGGTGATACTGCGACGATGCTCGCGCCGGCGTCAAGGGTGCCGCCACAGGGGTGAACGGCCCCACCACGGCAGAAATGTGATCGGACGTGTCGATAGTGAGCTCCCACGGGTCGCGGTCGCGAGCGACGGCTCGTCCGTTCACCAGATCTTCGATAGCGCTGGCCATGCGGGAGGCCGCTGCGACGGAAAGGTCGCCGAAAGAAATGTGCCCATTAACCATGCGCACCCAAGTGGGGTGCTGGCTGTCGACTGACACGGGAACCAGACCCAGATCCGAAAAGGCCCGCAGAAGCCGCCGGTACGCGGCCGCCGCACCCGGATCTGCCTGGTCGGTGTTGGTTTCTGTGTTGCTTTCTGTGCTACTTCCTACGTTTCTTCCTGCCATGGGTTCAGTGTGACCACGGGGTGGAACACGACCCCCCAGACCCACTAATTTCAAGGTCTGCCGCAAATCCAAGCGGCCCAACCAGGGGGACAACATGTTCAACTTCAAGGGTAAGACCGTGCTCATCACCGGAGCCTCGTACGGGCTTGGCGCCAGTTTCGCGGCAGGATTCGCAGACGCCGGAGCAAACCTCATCCTCACCGCCCGGTCCAAGGACCTCCTCGAGGCAACAGGCGAAGATTGCCGCAAGCGTGGCGCCAAGGTTCTGTGCGTCACGGGTGACGTCTCCAAGGAAGAAGACGTGAAGCGCGTCGTTGCGGCGGGCATCGCAGAGTTCGGCGGCATCGACACCCTGGTCAACAACGCAGGTATCTCCGACGTGCTCGGCATCGGCGCCGAGCGCTTCCCCACAGAAACCTTCGACAACATCATGGCAGTCGACCTGCGCGGCGCATTCCTCTACATGCGCGAAGTTGGTCTGCACATGCTCTTGAAGAAGAGCGGCAACATCGTCAACATCTGCTCGATCATGGGTAGCGGCGCAAACGAGATGAACATCATCGCCTACACCGCCGCAAAGGGCGCCCTGCGCAACATCACCCAGCAGTTGGGTTGCGAATGGGCCGACCGCGGTGTGCGCGTCAACGCCGTGAGCCCCGGCTTCATCATCACCGAAATGACCCGTGCCGCTCTCGAAGGCATGGGCATGGACAAGTGGATCGCCTCGCGCACGCCGATGCGTCGCCTCGGCGAGATTCCCGAGATCGTTGCGCCGGTGATGTTCCTCGCATCCGACATGGCCGGATACATCACCGGACACGACCTCTTGGTCGACGGTGGCACCAACGCAGCCAATGGCTACTACCAGCTCCAGCCGATTCACCACGCGTGGAACAGTGACACTGCACCGATGGCGCCGGGCGCCTACCCCGGCCTCCTGCCCCGTCCGGAATGGGCGAACCCGCTGTTGCCGGGCATCCCCGGCGTGCACTACCCGCTGCCGGAATAACCCGACACACCGCATCCACCGTTTCGCTACGGTCGGGACGTGGGGAAAAAGCCGCTGCCGAACAACAAGCAGGCCCTCGAGGCGCTGCGGGCCAGCGTCTCTCCCCACGTCCCTGTCGTGTTGCCGGCCGAGAAGCCGGAGGTTCGTTCGTCACGGCGCATCATCACCGTCGAGTTCGTCCAGCAAATGGCCGATGGCGCGTGGGCGTGGCACGAATACGACGGCGGGTTGAAAGGCGTGTTGCATCGTGACGATCTCGACGGGCTCGGACCCGTCAACGAGTGCGACACGCTGCGTATCCAAATTGAAACCTCGGCCACCACGTTCACCGTTCTCCAAGTGGTGCCAGCCTCGTACAAAACGCTTCCCGACAAACAGCGCCGCGAACGCGTGCGTGAACTCCGACGCCGACGTGCCCCGACAATCGAAAAGAAGATCACCCACCTCAACGCATCGCCACCTCCGGGGCTTCGGCGCGTCATCACAGCCACCATCACCGCCATCACCGATCCGAAACTCACCTGGCATGCGGTCAACGGCGACGAAACCATGACATCCGAATCACCTCTGTGCGCACAACTCACGGTGGGTCAGCGTGTCAATGTCGTGCTGCAAGAGTCGTCCGGCACGCTCCGGTTCCTCGAGGTGGTTCCTCACACCACGCAGCCACGTGCCGTACCCGAACGCTCTCGGCTCGGAGAACTCACACTCGATGCCATGTACAACCTCGAGCCGGGCGATGTCGTCGATGCTTTCATCGCCTTCACCGGCACCCCGGGCACGCACGACATCGGACGCGATGGCAAGACACGGCCGGCCATCTTTCTCGCCAAGCGGGGCACATCGGTGCTGCTCCGTGGCCTCACCGATGGCGAAGGTTCGTATTCGCAGCGTCTCGGCAACACCCCCATTCGCGATTGGAAAGAAGCCGGCCTCACCAAACCGAGTGTTGTTCTTCCCGAAGACCAGGAAGTCGACATTGCCGATGTCTGGGTGACGCGCGGTCGACTCTCCCTCCACGACCGCAAGATATTGGGCATCGGCTAGACCCCCGCACGTAGAATCAGAGCATGTCGCTCAGCCACAATCATCGCCCATTGCGCGAGCTGGTCGTCGACGAAATTCGCAACCTCATCTTGACCGGGGTCTATCAGCCTGGCGATCGCCTGCTTGAAGACGCCATCGCCGACAAGATGGGCGTCTCGCGCAATCCGGTTCGCGAAGCAATCCGGGCCTTGGAGGCCACCGGCCTCATCGAGGTCAAGGCCCGTCGGGGTGCCTACGTGTCGCGCTTCGACCCCGAGCAGGCCTACCAACTTCTCGAGCTGCGCAGTGTGATCGAGGCCTTTGCCGCCGAGCGCGCGTCGCTCAACCGGACACCCGACCACATCGCCGCGATGCGCGAGTGCCTCAAACAGGGCAAAGCCGCCACCGCTCAACAAGACGTCGTCACGGCCGCCGAATGCCACCGGCGCTTTCACCTCCTCATCGAGGAAGCCTCAGGTAACTCGTATCTCGAATCGGTGGTCACGCCGTTGCGCAACCAGACCGAACTCGTCTTTTCGATGCTCTCCGATCGCCGCGGCGTGATGAGCTGGGATCAGCACGAGCAAATTCTCGACAGCATCGAGAGCCGAGACACCGAAGCTGCACGCGCCTCCACCTTTCGGCACATGCAATCCGTGATGGCCGACCTCAAGTCGTCGTCCACCACATGAAACCTCGCGTGGTCATCATCGGCGGGGGCATTGCCGGTGCAGCCGCCGCGTGGCATCTGGCAGAGCACGCCACTGTCACGGTGGTCGAGCAAGAAGCCCAGCTCGGCATCCATGCCACCGGACGATCCGCCGCCACGTTGTCGTCAACCAGCGGTCTGCCGATCGTCTGTGCGCTCGCCGAGGCGAGTCGGCCATTTCTCGAACAACCGCCGACAGGATTCGTCGACTTTCCCCTCTTGCATGACCGAGGTTTGCTGTGGATCGGACGCGACATGGCCGACATGGAGAAGCTCGATGAAATGAGCAAGCTCCACGAATCGGGTGTGGCAATGTCGGCTCGGCGTGTCGATGCGACCGAAGCCATGGCCATCCTTCCGGCGTTGCGAGATCGTGCCGTAGCGGCCGGCGGATTCTTCGAACCCGATGCCAAGGGCATCGACGTCGCATTGTTGTTGCAGGCCTACATCTCGGGGGCCAAGGGCAAGGGCGCAGACATCATCAGCCATCACGAAATGGTCTCGGCACTGCGTCTGCGCCACAAGAGCGGTGAATGGCAGATTGACATCGATGGTTTCACCCTGAGTGCTGACTATGTGGTGAATGCCGCGGGTGCTTGGGCCGACGACGTGGCTGCACGGGCCGATGTTCCGCGCCGCGGCATGCAGCCCTATCGGCGTACAGCGTGCATCGCGGCGATCAACGAATCCACGGATGGTTGGCCGCTCGTGATGGATATCGGCAACCGCTGCTACTTCGAACCAGAAACCGGTGGACTGCTGGTCTCGCTCTCGGACGAAACCCCAACGGAACCTTGCGATGCGCAGCCCGAGGAAATCGACGTTGCGCTCGGTCTCGAAAACGTCAACGACACCATCACACCCCAACTTCGCTCGGTACGCCGTGCGTGGGCGGGCTTGCGCACGTTTGCTCCGGATCGCCTGCCTGTGGTTGGCCCCGATCAGGCCAACGATCGTTTTCTGTGGCTGGCTGGGCAGGGCGGAGCCGGCATCAAGATTGCTCCGGCTCTCGGTCGCGCCGTTGCCCACCACATCGTCGACAACAATGACGACCCTCTGAGCGAGTTCGGGTTTTCACTGGACAGCTTGCTCCCCCATCGATTCGCGCACTAGTCGACACTTGGGCTAATCAACAAAGATCTGGATCAACAACGTCAGCGATGACAGCGCCGAGAAGCCCAGTACCGCGGGACGGGTGTAGCGATTGTCCAGGAAACGCGCCATTCTGCGTGACGAACCGAGACCGATCACCAGACCGGGAATGAGCGCCACGCCCAGGCGCAACTCGTGCCAGCCGAACTCACCCCCGGCAAACAACGATGCCAGCGACAACGTGGCACCGATGAGGAAGAACCCCGCAAGGGTGGATCGCAATCGTTGCGCCGACTCTTTTTGGTACACCAAGGCCATGGGCGGACCACCGATGGAGGTGAGTGTCCCCATGATCCCCGACAACGTGCCGGCGCCGATGAGCGATGTGGTTGTGGGCCGGAAATTCCAACCGGCGACGCTCATGATCACACCCAGAATCACGGACAGCGACAGAGCGACGATCAGTGCGTCTTTGGAAAATGCAACAACCGCCCATGCGCCGACTGCCGTACCGGCAACACGCCCCACAATGGCCCACTTCATTCCGCGCCAGTCGACAGACCCGCGCTCGCGGAGGAACACCGTGGTGGTGGTGGCCACCCCAATCAACAAGAGAGGTCCGGGGATCAAATCTTTGTCCACCAACGCCAACACCGGCGCCGCAATCAGGCCAAGGCCGAATCCCAGAGTTCCCTGGATGCATGCACCGATGGCAACCGCACCGATGGCAATGAGATAGCCGACGAGGGACACGGCTTATTTGCCCGAACCATCTTGTTGTGCAGTTGCCCGATCTTCACGACGAATCTGACGAATCAGGCGAAGTGCAACGACACTGAGCAACGACGCAAACAAGACATTCGACAAGGTGTCTGACATCCGACCGCTGATCCAGCCGCCGGCGATGGCCGCGAGAATTCCCGACACTCCCACGATGGCGGCTGCGAGAAAGTCGACGTTCTTCTTCGTGCGGTTGCGCCAGGTCCCCATGATGGCGGTGGGAATGATGACACCGAGCGATGTTCCCTTGGCGATGACGGGCGGAATGTGAAAGAGCATCATCATCGCCGGCACCATGATGATGCCCCCGCCCACGCCAAGCAGCCCGGCGAGTATCCCGGTGAGAACGCCCACCACCACCAACAACACGGCCATGAACACGTCGAGATCATCACGACCCGTGCCGCTGTCTGCCAAGAACAAGCGAATCGCCGACACCACGAGAAGAGTGGCGAAAGCGATACCCAGTGTTCGATGGGGCAACACGTTCAGCAACTTGGTTCCGAGCACGGCGCCCGCAACGGCTCCGATAGCGAGGAACAACACCACTGGCCAATCGATGTGGTCTTGCGCCCAATATGTCACCATGCTCGACGCAGCGATGGGCAACACCGCGGCCAGGGACGTGCCGTGAGCCATGCGTTGATCCATCTTGGCCACCAAGACGAGGCCGGGAACGATGAGGATGCCGCCACCCACGCCGAAGAGACCCGACAGGAAGCCGGCTCCCAAGCCGACCAAGATGATCATCGGGATGTGACCCGACGCAGCCGACGACGAAGGCGCCGCAGAAGAATTGCTGGACTCAGTGGACATGGATCTCCTTACAAAATTCGCACGGCTCAACGTGCGGCAACGCCAACGCCGGCAGTCGACCGCACGAAGCATGCGACGAAGTGGCCCGGGGCCTTCTCTTCGAGTTTGGGGGTTTCGTGTCGACAACGGTCCTCGACAAGAGGGCAACGACTGGCGAATCGGCAACCCACCGGCGGGTTGATGGGATTGGGAATCTCGCCTTGGAGCACAATGCGTCTGCGGCCGCGCTGAACAGCGGGATCCGGAATGGGCACACTGGACAACAGCGCTTCGGTGTACGGGTGAATCGGTGACTCGTACACATTGGCAACCGGTGCATATTCCACCAGGTGGCCGGAGTACAAGATGCCGATGCGATGCGAGATGTGGCGAACCACCGACAGGTCGTGGGCGATGAAGAGGTACGAGATGCCCATGTCGCGCTGCAACTCCTGGAGGAGATTCACCACTTGTGCGCGCACCGACACGTCGAGCGCCGACACCGGCTCGTCGGCCACGATGAACTTGGGCTGCAGCGCAAGCGCGCGCGCAATGCCAATGCGTTGCCTTTGCCCACCGGAGAATGCGTGTGGATAACGCGTGAGCGCATCGATCGGCAGACCGCAACGCTCCAATAGTTCGGCAACCTTGGGTTTGGCGTCTTCGGTGGATTCCGCAAGACCGTGCACCACCAGCGGTTCGGCAACGATCTCGAGCACCGACATGCGTGGGTTCAGCGAAGCGTACGGATCCTGGAACACCAACTGCATGTCGCGGCGCAGGTGTCGGAGTTCTTTGCCCTCGAGATGCGTGATGTCACGGCCATCGAACGTGACCGAACCGCTGGTGATGGGATTGCTGCGCAAGACGGCACGACCGGTGGTGGTCTTCCCCGAACCCGATTCGCCGACCAAACCGAGCGTTTCGCCCGGCATGATCTGGAAACTCACGTCTTCGACGGCGTGTACGAACTTCTTCTCGGGCTTGAAGAAACCGGAGCTGCCGGCCGGAAAGCGAACGGTCAGATTGCGAACGTCCAGCAACGGTTGACGATCATCCGCGGGGGTTGAAGCAAGCGACACGGCGACCCTCCCCTCGTGGTTCGAGTGCGGGCACACTGCCGAGACACTGTGTGGTCTTCTCGGGACACCGCTCGGCGTACGAACAGCCGGGCAAGATGTCGCGCAAATCGGGGGGCGATCCGGGAATCGACTCGAGTCGTTCTTCCACCACATCGAGTCGTGGCGTGGAACGCAAGAGGCCCTGCGTGTACGGATGGTACGGACGCGGATAGATCTCGGCAGCTTCCGCCTCTTCCACGAGCTTTCCGCCGTACATCACGGCCACACGATCGCACACACCGGCAACCACACCCAGGTCGTGAGTGATGAGGATGACGCCGATGTGCAAGCGCTGCTGAAGCTCCGCGATGAGGTCGAGGATCTGCGCCTGAATGGTGACGTCGAGTGCCGTGGTGGGTTCGTCGGCAATCAAGAGTTCGGGTTCGCATGCCAATGCCGCAGCAATGAGGATGCGCTGACGCATGCCTCCCGACATCTCGAAGGGGTACTGATCCAGGCGCGCAACCGGGTTGGAAATGCCGACCATCTGCAGAAGATCAAGCGCACGGGCCCGCGCATCTTTTTTCGAGAGTTCCATGTGACGTACCAGAACCTCGGAGATCTGCATTCCCACCGTGTACACGGGGTTGAGCGAGGTCATCGGGTCTTGGAACACCATGGAGATTTCTTTGCCGCGGACCCGGTCGAGAGTGGAAGCACAATCGGCACCCGCCACGAGCGATTGCCCTTTCCAGAGCACATCTCCCCCTGTGACCTTGCCGGGAAGTTCCGTGAGTCCGAGAATGGCCTGAGCGGTGACGCTCTTTCCCGAGCCGGATTCGCCCACGATGCCCAGCGTTTCGCCGCGAGCCATGCTGAACGACACGTCGCGCACCGCATGAACGGTTCCGCGTCGGGTGAAGAAGTCGACCGTGAGGTTGTTGACCTCGAGAATCTTGTCGGAGTTGCTCATTGTCCGGCTCCGGGGCCGCTGTTGGAAATCGCATTGGCGGCGAAGCGCTTGTCGCGTTCGCGCGGATCGAGAGCCACGCGCAGCCACGAGGCGGCGAAGTTGACCGCCATCACGAGAATCGAGATGGCGATTCCGGGAATCACGATGAGGCGCGGGGTGCTGAAGATGTAGTCGCGCCCCGCACTGGCCACGATGCCGAGCGAGACATCGGGAAAACGAAGACCGAGGCCCAGGAACGACAGCGTCGCCTCGGCAAGGATGATGCGGGCGAACTCAAGCACGGCAAGCGTGCTGATGGCCGAGATCAAGTTGGGGAGAATGTGACGGAACATGATCCGCCTCGGTGTGCAACCCACCAGCTCGGCCGCCTCGACGTAGGGCTGCTCCTTGACCGACAGAACCACGCCACGGGTCATGCGCGCGTAGACCATCCATCCATTGAACGACAACACGAAGATGAGTGACAACTTGCTGCCGCCGATGACTGCGATCATGATCATCGCGATCAGCAAACCGGGAAACGCCACCTGGACATCGACATAGGCCATGATCCAACGGTCGGTACGCCCGCCCTTGTAACCGGAGAACAATCCGACGGCAATGCCCACGGTGCCGGCCACGAGAACAACAGCGAAGGCGATGAGCAATGTGGTGCGCAATCCGAAGATGAGCCGCGACAGCATGTCGTAACCCTGTGGGTCGGTACCCAGAACATGACTCCAGGATCCGCCTTCGCCCCAGATGGGATTGATGTTGGCGGTGCTGAGCGAACCTTCGGTGGCGCCATACGGGGCGACCCACGGGGCGAGGATCGCCACGAGAACGAGGATCGACAAGAGAATGATTCCGAATGCGCCGGCCTTGTCGGAGAGCAGCTCGCGAAAAACGCCCTTGGTGGCCGCACGGACTTCGTAGGGGCGGCCCTCCATGGCTTCTTCCTGGTGAAGAGCCTCTTCGGTCTCGTGTGAGCGTGACGAGAACTCGTCGGGTGCATGCTGTGGTGTTTCCATGGCGTCCCCTAACCCAACTTCACTCGTGGGTCGACGGCTTTGTACACGAAGTCGATGGCAATATTGATGATGACCACCATGACCGCCACCACCAAAACGATGGTCTGGATCAAGAAGAAGTCACGCTCGCGGATGGCCAGAATGGCGAGGCTGCCCATGCCGTTCAGGCCAAACACGCCTTCGACCACCACGGTGAAGCCGGCGAGCGCACGAATGAACTCCCAACCGGCAAGGGTGACGAAGGGAATGGCCGCGTTGCGCAACGCATGGACTGCCACGATCCGCTTGCGTCGCATGCCCTTGGCTTTGGCTGCTTTCACGTACTGACTGTTGAGTTCGTCGATCATCGCGGAGCGCACAGTCATGGCCAAGCGTCCGATGGCGGGCAGAGCGAGCGCAACTGCCGGAAGGATCATGTGGGTCCAGGGCCCCGGACCAATCTGCACCCAGCCGAACCGCACGCTGAAGACGACGATCAACACCTGGGCGAGGAAGAACTGCGGCATGGAAAGGCCGAGGAGACTGAGGGTGACCAGCAACTTGTCTGTCACCTTGCCGGGTTTGACGGCAGAGAGCATTCCCAAGACCAGCGACACGAGGAAGGCGACAAGCATGCCGGCCGCCACGAGCTGGAGAGTCTTGGGGAGGAAACGGAAGACCACGTCGATGGTCTCTTCGTTGGTGAACTTGGTGGAGGTACCGAAGTCGAACGTGAAGACGTCGGTGACGTAATCCCAGAACTGCACGAAGATCGGGCGATCGAAGCCGAGATCCGTGCGCAGTTTTTCGCGTTGCTCCAACGACGCTGAGAGCGGGAGGATGAAGTTCACCGGGTCACCGATCAATCGCGTTGCCACAAAGACGACCACCGTGACTCCGAAGACCACGAGGCCACCCTGTAGCAGGCGACTGATCAGATACCGACGCACTTCCCTCCCTCTCTCTCAGCGTGTTGTTGCAGTTACTTGTGTTTGTTCATGTTGCTTGGCTGACGAATCAGCTCAGCGACATTTCCTTCACGAGGAGCTTCGAGTCGACGCGGGGCGTCCACACGAGGTTCTCGGAGGTGCCGTAGATGTCCTGGTTGTTGACGAGCCACACGAAGTAGGCGTTGTCGTAGGCAATCTTCACGGCTTCTTGGTAGATGCCATCACGTGCGGTTGCGTCGAGTTCGGCGCGGCCGGCGGTGATGAGATCGGACAGTGCCTGGTCGCTGTTGGACGAACCAATGCCACCAGCCTGGTAGTAGGTCGAGAGCTGACGGTCCGGATCGAGGATGTCGTTCGACGACGACACGTAGATCGCATCGGCGCGGTTGTCACGATCGAACAGAACGTCGAGGTAGGCACCGAACTCGAGGATTTCGAGCTTGACGTCGAGACCGGCGTCCTTCCAGTAGCTGGCGACAGCTTCGAGAAGTTCCTTGTCCTTCAACCAACGGCCGGACTCACCGACGAGCTGAATCGACTTGCCTGCAGCGCCGGCTTCCTCGAGCAAGGTCTTGGCCTGCTCGGGATCGTACGGGTAGGCGGTCAACGACTCGTTGTGACCGAGGATCGACGGGCTCAGCAACTGACCAGCATCGACGACAGCGAATCCACCGAAGAGTGTCTCGGCGATTGCTTCCTTGTCGACAGCCAGGTTCAGGGCCTTGCGGACGTTGACATCGGATGTGATGCCATCATCGGCGTCGAGAATGAGCACGGGGTGCTCTTGTCCCTGGGCTGTTGCAGCCTTCGGAGCCTGCTCGGCATCCTGCGGAGCGAGGTTGGTGATGAGCTGGTACTTGCCCGACTTCAAACCGGCGAGACGGGTGGCCGAATCGTCGATGAACTCGTAGGTGACCTTCTCAACGCTCGGAGCGCCGCCCCAGTAATCGGCGTTTGCTTCGAGGACGATGTTGACGCCCTTTTCGCGGCTTGCCAACTTGTATGGGCCGGTGCCAACGACGCTCTCGGAGAGGTCGGCCGACTCAGCGGCAGCAGCGGGGATGATCTTCATCCAGTACAGGCGGGCCGGCACAACGCCGTCCTTCTCTGCCGTGGTGATGCGCACAGTGGTGGCATCGACGGCTTCGGCGCCGGTGAAGCTCTGGAAGAAACCGTTGTTGTCGGTCTTTCCGTCAGCGATGAGCTTGACCATACGTGTGACGGTGGCCACAACGCTGTCGGCTGTGAAATCGGTGCCGTCGTGGAACTTCACGCCCTCGCGGAGCTTGATTTCCCATGTGGTGTCGTCGACCTGCGTGGGCATTTCTGCTGCCAAACCAGGCTCGAGGTCACCATCGGCGTTGCGCACCAAGAGTGTTTCGTAGACGTTGTCGTTGATGGCTCGTTCGCCACCGTCGTCGACCAACTGCGGGTCGAGGCTGGTGGGCTCGGAACCGAGTGCAATGACGATTTCACCGCCAGCCACGGGGGCTGCTGTCGTGTCCTCGGTTGCTGCACCGGTTGTCTCTTCTGTTACTGCTTCTGTGTCGGTGGTGGTACCACCGTCATCGTCCGAGCAGGCCACGGCGCCAAGGCCGAGAACCAATGCAAGGGCGACGACTTTGACATGTCGACGCATCTTCCCCCCTTAAAAGGAATCTGTGGTTGGAATGGAACTCCGCCTCGCTGGCGAGACGTTGTGGAGATTGTATACATTCTTCAATGTGCCCCGTGCAAGCGATCACATCCGGACCACGAAGGTGGGCAGCCTCCACCAACCGCTGACCGCGGTGGTCCTGAAAGCCATCCGCCAGGCCATCATCGCCGGCACCTACGCCCCGGGACAGCGCTTGGTCGAAGAAGACCTCGCCGTGGAACTCGATGTCTCGCGCGCTCCGGTACGCGAGTCACTTCATTTGCTGGCCGTCGAGGGGTTCGTGGAAATCGAGCCTCGCCGCGGAGCCCGCGTCGCGACATTCTCGCGCAAGCAGGCCGACGATCTCTTCGTCGTGCGCCAAACACTCGAGGGCCTTGTCGCCCAACTTGCCGCCGAGCGACGTACCGACGCCCAGCTCGCCGAGTTGCGTCGCGTCGCGCAGGAGGGTCTCGCCGCGGCGCAGGAAGGTCGCACCGACGAGTTACCGGCTCTCAACACTCTCTTTCATCAGACACTTGCCGACACTGCCGACAACGAGATTCTCGCCGACCATCTCTCCACTCTGTCGTCGATGATTCAGTGGGTGTACGCAAAACGCATTCGTGAACGCCTGACCGACTCGTGGTCCGAGCACGGCGAGATCGTCGATGCCATTGCCGACAAAGATGCGGATCGTGCGCTGAAGGCCGCCCGCCGCCACGTGGAAAACGCTTGGGTTGCGTACGTCGGGCCCGACGCACGCACCTGATCGTTGTCAGAATCCGTGAACGGCGCCGCCGTCGATTCGCACAAGTGAACCCGTCACGAAACTGGTGCGCGGGGAACACAAGAACGCAACCACGTCGGCAAACTCTTCGGCAGTACCCACTCGGCCCACGGGAATCGCCTCGACATGCTCACGACGCACCTGTTCGGCAGTCTTGTTCTCTGCCGCAGCCTTGGCCGCTTCGAAACGATCCAATGCCGGAGTATCGAACTGCCCCGTCACCAC
>JBILKS010000004.1:0-19453 GCA_044376595.1 Ilumatobacteraceae bacterium
ATCTGGTGGCTGAGACGGCAATGGCGTTGCGCGGGTTGGGGATGGATCCTTCCAGTCTTTTGGTCACGTGTCGGCGTATCGTCGAACGTCACCCCACCGTGGGCCCGCTGTGGTGGCTGTGCTCCGAAATGGTGGCTGCGGCCGATCCGCGGGACACCGCCCGACGCTGCGTCAACGAGGTGCGTGACGATTCGACCCCTGTGCATCTGGCCGAGCATCTGGCCGCCCGGTTTCCCGACGGAGCGCTGATGTGCGTGAACGGTTGGTCGTGGGACATTGCCGTGGCATTCGGGCAAATGGAGCCGCAAGAAGTGTGTGTGATCGACGGCGACAACGGAGCCGACCACATGGTGCGTGTTCTCGAACGCACCGACCACGTTGTGCACTTGGTCGAAGCACATGCTGGTGCCTCGGCTGTGGCCGCCGCAGACGTGGTGGTGTTGTCGGCGCTGGCTGCATCGCCCACGAACGTATGGAGTGTCGCCGGAGCCCATGGCATGGCCGCCGTTGCATATTGCGAACAGCGCACGGTGGTGTTGAGCACGCCGCGCGGCACGCGCCTGTCGCAGCCCACGATCGATGGCATGGCACGTGATCTGGCAGAACAGACCCGCGGCGAACAGTGGCATCGGGGCATCGACGATATTCCTCTGGGACTTTGCCACTGGGTGGTGGGCCCGAAAGGGGCGGCCAGGGTGGATTCGCTCGGTGTTGCGGGTCTCGTTGCCGAAACCGCCCACGCTCCCGAGTTGCTCGTTCGCTCGGCGATGTGAGTGATGCGAGACTCATGAACAACGATCACTCTTCGATGAAAGCGGGACCCAATGGGTGAAATGGTGAACTTTCCCAGCAACGGAACAACAGGTAGCGGGTATCTCGCCGAAGGCGGAAGCAAGGGCCCGGGTGTGGTGCTGATCCAAGAGTGGTGGGGTCTCGTGCCGCACATCTGCGACGTAGCCGACAGGCTGGCGGCCGAGGGCTACACAGTGCTGGCCCCCGATCTCTACAACGGCGCATCCAGCACCGAACCCGACGAAGCCGGCAAGTTGATGATGAGTGTGAATCTCTCGAAGGCGGCAAAGGACATGAGTGGGGCAGTGGATTTTCTGCTCCAGCGAACCGGACGCACGAAGGTGGGCGTCATGGGGTTTTGCATGGGGGGCGGCCTGACACTTGCCTTGGCATGTCAGCGTCCTGATGCTGTGGCTGCAGCAGCGCCCTTCTACGGAGTGATTCCCTGGCCCGAGGCGCAGCCGAACTGGGATGCCCTCACGGCGGTGGTCGAGGGGCACTACGCCCAGAACGACGCCTTTGCATCACCCGAGGCGGCACGCGCTTTGGAGGCCGACCTGAAGAGCCGTGGCAAGAACGCAACAATCCACATTTATCCCGGCACAGACCACGCGTTCTTCAACGACGAACGAACAGAGGTGTACGACGCCGCCGCATCTGCCGCGGCATGGCAGCGAACCCTTGCCTTGTTCGCCGCGAATCTCTGACTGATCAGGCCAGTTCGGCGATGGCCTCGGCCACCGCAAGGATGCGCTCGGCATTGGCCACGTGGAGGTTCTCGATCATCTTGCCGTCGAGTTGCACCACGCCCTTGCCCTCGGCGCGTGCCGCAGTGAATGCATCGATCACCTTGCGTGAATGCTCGACTTCGGCCTCGCTGGGTGCCCACACGTCGTTGGCAACGGCAACTTGGTCGGGGTGGATCAGGGTCTTGCCGTCGAAGCCCATTTGCATTCCCTGAACGCACTCGGCAAGGAAGCCATCGGCGTTCTTGATGTCGTTGTACACGCCGTCGAGAATCGGCTTACCGGATTCACGTGCCGCCAAGAGGGCCGTGGCCAAATGGGTGATCACCGGGGCGCGTCCGGGAACCTGCACCGCACGCAGTTCCTTCACCAGGTCGTTGGTGCCCATGACCAACACTGCAACACGCGGATGTGCGGCGATCTCGCGAGCATTGAAGATGGCCGCAGGCGTCTCGATCATCGCCCAGATCAACATCTCTTTCGGTGCACCGGCAGCGTCGAGGTGTTGTGACACGGCGTCGACTTCGGCGGCATTGTTGATCTTGGGAATCACCACCGATGCGCAGCAGGCCTTGGCAGCCGCGGCGATGTCAGCGGCACCCCACGGTGTGTCAAGGCCATTGCAGCGAATCGTGATTTCGCGCTTGCCGTATTCGCCGGACGAGGCGGCCTTCACGGCATTGTCGCGAGCCGCATCCTTCGATTCGGGCGACACGGCATCTTCGAGGTCGAAGATCAACGCATCGGATGCGATGGACTTGGCTTTCTCCAGTGCGCGCTCGTTGGCGGCGGGCATGTAGAGAACGGAACGGCGTGGGCGCAACTTCGACATAGTGGTTCTTTCTCGTGTCTGGTGAGCGGTGTCTGGTGAGTGGTGTCTGGTGAGTGGTGTCTGGTGAGGCGGTGTGTCAGAAGCCGTAGAGTTCGGTGAGGTGCGGGTCGCGCGCAGCCAACTGGCGAGCCAGCTCGACCACCACCTTGCACTGCTTCACGGAAGCATCGTCTTCCATTTTTCCGTCAAGCATGATTGCTCCGGTGCCGTCACCCATGGCATCGATGACGCGCTGGGCCTGCTTCACGTCTTCGGGCCGGGGGCTGAACACGCGCTTGGCGATGTCGATCTGTACGGGGTGAAGGCTCCAGGCACCAACGCAACCAAGGAGGTAGGCATTGCGGAACTGGTCTTCGCAGGCAACCACGTCCTTGATGTCGCCGAACGGGCCGTAGAAGGGGAGAATGCCGTGCATCACGCAGGCATCGACCATGCGCGCCATCGTGTAGTGCCACAGATCCTGCTGGTACGTGCCGCGAGGAGCGTCGGGGTTGTCGGCGCTGGGGTCTTCGCGCACCACATAGTCGGGATGGCCGCCACCAACGCGGGTGGTCTTCATGCGGCGGTTGGCGGCAAGGTCTGCCGGTCCGAGCGACAATCCCTGCATGCGTGGTGAAGCACCGCAGATTTCTTCGACGTTGGCAACGCCACGGGCTGTTTCGAGCAGCGCATGAATCAAGATCGGTCGCTTGACTCCGGCCTTTGCCTCGAGTTGGGCAAGGAGCCGATCGACGTAGTGGATGTCCTCGGGGCCTTCGACCTTCGGGATCATGATCACGTCGACTTTGTCGCCGGCCTCGCCAACGATGGCTGTCATGTCGTCGAGGAACCAGGGCGAGTCGAGACTGTTGACGCGTGTCCACAACTGCGTGGTTCCCATGGGGATGGTCTTGGCGACATTGATGAAGCCACGGCGAGCGGCTTCTTTGTCGGCCATGGGGATGGCGTCTTCCAAGTTGCCCAGGATGATGTCGACGGTGGGAATGACGTCGGGAAGCTTGGCCACCACTTTCTCCAACTGCGGCGGAAAAAAGTGGATGACACGGCTGGGGCGGAAGGGAATCTCGCGAAGGGGCTCGGGAGCACCTACGGCGAGAGGTTTGAAGAAGTCTTTGGCACTGCGCACGCGTGAAGCGTAGGTCGGGGCCCTTTGGAACACGAAACCGACCTGCGAGACTGGGCCGCATGCCCGGACGCTTCGATGCAGTTCTCTTCGATGCCGGCGGGGTCCTGGTATTGCCCGACCCGTTGGTATTGGGACCCCTGCTCTCGTATTACGGCGCCAGTGCCGATCACGCTCTCCATGCCCGGGCCCATTACGCGGCAATGGCCGCCAAATCGGCTGTGTCGGCAGGCGAGTCCGATTGGGCTCAGTACAACGCGACATATCTCGAAGTTGTCGGCATCGACACCGCGAGGAACCCCACCGCGGTTCATGTGTTCGAGCGAGTGAAGGCTGTGCCGCATTTGTGGCGCCATCCGACTGTGGACGCGGTGGCTGTGCTGCGCGCGTTGCACGATATGGAGGTGCCCACCGGAGTGGTCAGCAACGCAAGTGGCCAGATCGAAGAGACACTGGCACTCAGTGAGATCTGTCAGGTGGGTGACGGTCCGCACGTTCCGGTGCGATGCATCATCGACAGCCATGTGGTGGGAGTGGAAAAACCCGACCCGCGCATCTTCGATCATGCACTTCGGCACTTCGCCGGCATCCAACGAGATCGCATCGCCTACGTTGGCGATTCGCTGGTGATGGACGTGCAAGGTTCCCGAGCCGCGGGGCTGTTTCCGCTGCTCGTGGACCCGTTCGGAGATGCCGAAGCGAGCGATGTCGACAGGTTGTCGTCGTTGACGGAACTTCTTGCCGAGTTTCGCTGAGCGCTGCGGCTACTTGCCCGAAGCGTCGACCAACTGGCGTGCAATCACCTTGAGGCACAACGTTTCGTCGGCGCCTTCGAAGATCGACAACACGCGAGCATCGACGAAGAGACGGCTGACGGTGTATTCCTCGGCATAGCCGAAGCCACCGTGGATCTGCATCGCTTCGCGCGCCACCCATTCGGCGGCTTTGCACACGTAGGCCTTGACCATGCTCGCCTCCATGGCTCCCTCGCCCTTGGCCATCAACTTGGCAACGGCATAGGAGAACTGGCGACTGGCCTGGATGACGGTGGCCATGCGACCCAACTTGGCTTGTGTCAACTGGTAGTCGAACACGTTCTTGCCGAACACGTTGCGGTTCTGGGCATAGTCGAGTGCGGCTTCGTAGGCGGCCTGCATGACTCCAACGGCGCGGGCGGCGGTCTGCAGACGTCCGTTCTCGAAGCCGGCCATCTGGAAGTAGAAGCCCTTGCCGAGACCGCTCTCTCCGCCGATCAGATTCTCGGCGGGTACCCACCAATCCTCGAGAGCAATCTCATAGGAGTGCATGCCGCGATAGCCGATGGTGTCGATGGGACGGCCCTCCATCTTTCCGCCTTCGGCCTGGTTGAACATGAAGCCATGTGCCTCACCATGCGGCTTGGGAACGATGAACAAGCTGAGGCCCTTGTGACCGAGGCTGCGATCGGGATTCGTGCGGGCGAGGAGCATCAAGACGTCGGCGCGGGCGCCGAACGTGCACCAGGTCTTCACGCCGTTGATCCGCCAACCCTTGCGGCCATCGGGAAGGTCGGAGGGCGTTGCCGTGACCTTGATGTTGGCGACATCGCTGCCGTAGTCGGGCTCGGTGACGGCCACTGCCGCAAGTACCTCGGCGGTCGACAACTTGGGAAGCCACTCGTGCTTCTGTTCCTCTGTGCCACCCTTCATGAGGGCGCGGGCAAGAATCTCGGGACGCGTGATCAGTGATCCGCCGATGCCCAGCGATCCGCGGGACAGTTCTTCGGTGGCAATGACGTTGCCCATGTACTCACCGTCGCCACCTTCGCTGTAGCCGCCGTACTCGGCAGGAATCGACAAACCGAAGGCACCCATTTCCGACAGACCCGCAATCAACTCTTCCGGCACGTCGGCATTGTGGCGATGCACGTGTTCGGCGCGAGGTGCGACTTCTTTGTTGGCATACGCACGGAAGGTGTCTTGCACCATTTCGAAATCGGAATCGAGGTGGCGCGGACCTTGTTCGGAAGCAAGTGACGCGAGAAACTCCGGTGCACGAAATGCAGCAACGAAGTCGTGTCCGAAGGCCAGTTCTGATGCATCGACACCCCACAACTTCTCGCGACCAACGAGACGCGTGATGAGGTCGTGCACCATGTCGGCGGTGAACGCGCAGGTGAGGCGCGCTTCCGTGTCGCCCTTGGCGCCGTAGTCGAGCATCGAACGAGCGGTTTCCACTGCTGCGGCGGCGTGAGCCAGGTCGTAGGCCAGAACCTGTTGGACATCGGGCCCGCCGGTGGCCGAAAGAGTACGGACACCCTTGCCCACCATGGCACGGGCGGTTTCGATGATGGTGGCGGCCGTCTGCAGGTCGGGTGTGGGGAGAGCGGTGCTGGTCATGGCGGTAGACGCTAGTGAGCACAGTGGTCCCGTGTCGCACTGCGCCGACATGTGGAACTTTCCTTTTCGTTACTCTGACGGGTGTGGGGGAGTCGGAGATCGCAAGGGGTGTGACGCCCTTCTCATCGAGGAGCCTTGTCTCCCCGTTCAGCTGGTTGGAACCGCCTACCCTGAGGCGGTCGTTATGAGTACGTCGTTATGAGTATCGAGAGGGGGAATCCCCGCAACCAGGGAGGGGACCCGCTCGATGCGGCGGCAGTCCGTCGCAACGTGTGGATCCGCATGATCAAACTGTTGGCCGGCGCGGCGGTCATCTACTTCTTCGTGTTGCCGCTGGTTCCCGGATTCCGACGGGCGTGGACGGACTTCTTCGAAGTCGATGCCCCGATGCTCCTTGTGGCGATCGCCCTCGAGTTCGCCGCCCTGCTCTGTTACTCGCTGCTCACTCGTGCGGCCCTCGGACCCGACGGCGAGCGGGTGCATGTGGCGTTGTTGTTCCGGATCCAGCTGAGCACCAAGGCGCTTGGCAGCATCATGCCGGGGGGCAGTGCGGCGTCGTCGGCCCTTGGTTACCGACTTTTGACTTTGTCGGGGGTACCGGGTCCCGATGCGGGATTTGCCCTGGCCACCGCGGGTATCGGGTCAGCCGTGGTGTTGAACCTGATCCTGTGGTTCGGTCTGATCATCTCGATTCCGTTCCGCGGAGTCAACGCCCTGTACGGGATTGCGGCAATCGTGGGCATTGTCTTCATGCTGATTGCCGCCGGTCTGATTTTCGGATTGGTGGAGGGCCAAGGTCGAGCCGAGCGTGCCGTGCGCTGGTTGGCCCAGCACGTCCGTCTCGACGCCGATCGTCTCACCGAGGTCATCCGGCACCTCGGCAACCGGCTGGAAGGTCTCATCGCCGACAGGCAACTTCTGGTGCGCGTGGTCTTCTGGGCGTCGGCCAACTGGTTGCTCGACATGGCGGCGCTCTACGTGTTCATTCGTGCCTTCGGTGGTCACATTGCCATCGATGGCCTGATCGTGGCTTTCGGCCTTGCCAACGTGATGGCCGTGGTGCCCATCACCCCGGGCGGTCTCGGTCTGGTGGAGGGCATCTACATTCCCACCCTTGTCGGTTTTGGTCTCACCCGTTCCGCCGCCACGGTGAGCGTCCTCACGTACCGACTCGCACAGTTCTGGCTGCCGATTCTGGTGGGTGCGGGCTGTTATCTCTCGCTGCGTCTCGGACCGTGGTCGCTCGAGCGCAAGGACCGCCTCAAGCCTCTGCGCGTGGTGGCCGAAGAAGCCGTATCGAAGGGCGAGAGCAAGATCGAGTTCTTCGAGCGCCGTGCCCCGCGTGACCGCACGGGGCAGTATCCCTTGCCCCCGATGAACGATGACGACACGGGTGGAACGCCGCTGTCGTAGTACTTTCGCAGGCATGACAGCCCACGAACGCCCCTTTGGTCGCTACCTCGAAGACTTCACGGTGGGAGACGTCTACCGGCATTGGCCCGGCAAGACAATCACCGAATACGACGATCATCTCTTCTGCATGATCACCATGAATCATCATCCCCTGCACACCAATGATTGGTTCGCCAAGGAAAGTGTCCAGGGACGCAACGTGGTGGTGGGCAACTTGGTGTACTCGTTGGTGCTCGGCATGAGCGTGCCCGATGTCAGCGGCGCGGCAATCGCCAACCTCGAAGTTGAGACTCTGCAACACAAGTTCCCCACGTTCCACGGCGACACCATCCATGCCGAGACGCGTGTGTTGGACATCGCCGAGTCGAAGTCGAAGCCGGATCGGGGCATTGTCACTGTCGAGACCAAGGGTTTCAATCAAGACGGCAAAGAAGTCTGTTACTTCCGTCGTCGCGTGATGGTGTGGAAGCGCGCCAATGCCCCGGAGCGCAAGCGCCCCTACGACACCAACGTGGCCTGGGACTGATCCAAGCCGCTCTTCTCGAGTGGGGAGTCCCGCGACTGCGGGATTTTCCGTGGCGCTCGACGCGCGATCCGTGGCACGTGATGGTCTCGGAGGTCATGCTTCAGCAGACCAACACCGGACGCGTCATGGAACGTTTCGAGCGTTTCGTGACGAAGTTCCCCACGCCGGCCGTTTGCGCAGCGGCGCCACTGGCGGAGTTGCTGGTGGAGTGGCAGGGGATGGGTTACCCGCGTCGCTGTCGCAATCTCCACCTTGCCGCCCAGGTGATTGCGGGCAGCCACGGCGGTTCTGTGCCCCGCGACCTCGATGCTCTTCTCGCGTTGCCCGGTGTGGGTCCGTACACCGCACGAGCCGTGTTGGCATTTGCCTTCGGTGACGATGCGGCAGTGGTCGACACCAACATCGCCCGTGTTCTGGCCCGCCACGGTGGTGTGTCGTTGACCGCGCGGGTGGCCCAAGCAATGGCCGACGATCTGCTGCCCGCGGGTTTGGCGTGGGAGTGGAACCAAGTACTCATGGACTTCGGTGCCACGGTGTGCACTGCGCGATCACCCAAGTGCGGTGTGTGTCCGCTTGCCGGTACATGCGTCTACAAGGGAGTTGGCGACGACCCGGCAAAAGCGAGTGCGTTCACCAGCAAGCCGCAGGCTCGCTTCGAGGGATCGGATCGTCAAGCGCGCGGCCGGCTGATGAAGCGTCTGGGTGACGGTGACGTGTCACGTGCGGATGCTGTCGGAGTGATGAAGGTGGACGACGCGAGAGCCGATCGACTCGTGGGTGATCTGTTGAGCGAGGGTTTGGTGCAGGAGACGAAGGGGTGGCTGCGACTACCGACTCACTGAGCGGTGATTGCAGCGAGAATCTCGGGGAACACCTGATCGGCGAGCGCCCGCATTTCGTCGTCGGTGCGATCCTGGATGGGATGGCTCACGAAGACCCGAGCAACGTCGGGGAAACCCAATGACTCGGACTGCGTGGCGGCGGCATTGATGAACTCCGACGACGCAACGAACATCGACGGGACGCCCCGCTGCTCCAAATCTGCGATGTCGTGCACACTGCACGACGTACAACTGCCTCAATCAGCCAGTGCTTCGATCACCACGTTGCATTGTGTGGCGATCTCGTGGCGCAAGTCGGCTGGCGCCGGTTTGGTGAACGTGGGCTTGCGGAAGCGCTTCACCTTTGCTCCGTTGGCCGTGAGCAATTCTTCGATGCGATCGAGAAAGATGTCGCCGCGGGCCTTGACGATGTCGAGCAGACCCACCGTGAGGCCATCGACCGATGCGGGTCGCTCGAGCAGTTGACGGCGCGCGGGACGCGTTTCGTTCGTGGGATCCAACAGCGTGAGGGGAGCGACGTTCATCGGCTTCAGTCTGTCACGTTCCGACGGTCTTCGTGACGGGGTTGCTGCCCATCGCGCCGTTGGCCCAGCCACCGATGATCGAGGAGAAGAGTCCGGCACCTCCGCCGGCGTGAACCAACAGGATCCCATCCGGTCGGAACTTCGACATGGTGCGGTCGCGCAGTTTCTCGGGCACGCCCTCGGCAATGCCGTTGGCCCCGCGCACCAACTCGCTGCCCGGGATCAACAGGCGCGCATGAAGTTCGTCGAGTATGCGCTGGCGACCCCACCCGGCCTCGGCGAAGATCCGCGAATGATCCGGGCTCACCACCAGGATCGCATCGAATGTCATGACCGACTTGGGATGAGGAACTGGACGAAGGCAGGCGGCGAAACTGTTGCAGAGTTCTTCCGGCGTGCGCGCGAGTTGGTCGACCACGCAACGTGGCCCCTCGCCGGCAAAGACCGTGACGGCATTGGTGTCGGGCGCAACACCGCGTGCCTGCGCAAGCGTGCCGAAGGGCGACCCCGACTCGTCTTCGGCAAAACAGAAACTCAACTTGCCGGGGTTGCCGTGCGTGGCCCGGTCGACCTCGCCGGGTCGCCCGCCGCCCACATTGCGCACCACGAGCTGAACCGCGCGTCCGATGGTCATGTTGGCGCGATTTCCCTGACCGAACACGTTGATGCCGCTGTTCATGCCGATGGCCTGGGTGCCGGGGCCGTTGCACACGATCACCGGCCCCACCGGCATGGTGGTGGCAAGCACGCCGTGGATGTTGAAGTCGTCGTTGCAGATGGCCTCGAGAGCCGCGATGACCCACGGCATGTGCTCGGGGAGGCATCCCGCCATCACTGCGTTGATGGCCACCTTCTCCACGGTCACGGGAATCAAATCGGGTGGCGCAACGACCACGATGTCGCTGGGTTGGCGGGTTGTTCCCGTGAGCATGCGCAACACGCGTTGCGGAGTCGGTGGGATCACCGGAAGGCCGTCGGTCCATCCACGGGCAAACATCGATTCGAACTCGTCCTCGGCGGTTGCCATCTCCACGTGACGGGCCGTCAACGTGGAACCGGTGAAGCGAACGCGCAATGCATCGACAAGATCGGGATCGACACTGAGCGAACCACATCCGGGCCTCATCACAGGAAGATCTTCGCCGAGGGTGGCGATTCCCGTGAGGTCGCGCCAGGCCTGCTTGCTCCAACCAACGGTGCGTTCGATTTCCTGTCCGGCGACGACGCGAATGATCGTGGGGACCGTTTCGATGTCGTGATGCCACGACACCGCAAGATCCCCGTCGTGAATGGCCGCAACAGTGTCGGGGAAAGACGGATCGTCCTGGGTGTACACGGTGAGAGGTGTCGACGTGGCGTCGATCTCGGCAAGGACGGGCGCAACCATGACACACGTCGCGCATTCCTGTTTGACGACAACTACGAGACCATCGGGCAGTCGGGGTGGCGTGGTTGTCATCGTGGGTTCTCCTTTGTGAGCCATTCGATCACGTGAGTGGCAACGATGTCGGGCTGTTCGAGTTGCAGGAAGTGTCCGGCGTTTTCCACAACGCGAACCTCCACATTGTCCGGCGCCATGTCGGCTGCGGCACGGGCCACTTCTGCTCCGATGCATCCGTCGTCGGCGCCATGCAGGTAGAGCAGAGGTTGGGTGGGGTATTCACCGCCCATGCGCGTCTGGAGATCATCCAGCGCAGCATCGCGCTTGCCCGCACCCAGGGTTGCGCGGTAGTAGCCGAGTGCGGCGGCGAGGTTCTCGGGTGTCGACAGAGCAGCTTTCACGTGTTCCACCGCAGTGTCGGCTGTGTATCCGGGTGACCAGTCGCGCCACAGCATGTCGATGAACGCAAGATCGTTGGCCCCCGTGACGAAATCGGCCAACGGATGCTGGAAGAAGAACATGTACCAACTGCGCTTCAACTGCTCGAGATTGCCGAGGAAGGCTGCACCGAGCGCAGGACCGGGCGGCACGGCCATTCCCACCACGCGGTGCCATCGCTCCGGTGCCATGAGAGCAGCGCCGTAGACGGCGGGCGCACCCCAGTCGTGTCCGACGAGAACGGCGCGCGAATCGCCACCGAGCGCCTGGTGGAGGGCAACGGCATCGGCCGAGAGCGCAGCGGTTTGGTAGCAGCCGTCGTCGGGCACGGCAGTTGGCGCGTACCCACGCATGAACGGTGCAACCGCGTGGTAGCCGGCGTTGGCGAGGCGGCGCATCAGAGGAATCCACGAATGGGCAGTGTCGGGAAAGCCATGCAGGCACAGGGCCAGTGGTCCGGATCCCAGCTCGAGACACGAGAACTCGACTCCTCGCGCATGAACGATTCGCACGGTGGGCTCGACGGGTGAAGAGGCTGCTGACGGAACTCCGGTCATGCCCTGACGGTAGTGGTTGCGACCAACGTCACGTTCCGCACCCCTTCCGCTGTTGGTGGGAACAGGCGTAGCGTGACGCCAATGGGGGAAAAGACGGCGTTCTTGGTGACCTTCCACGGCGTCCGTGGATCGACTCCGTGCCACGGTGACGAGATTGCGCGCTACGGCGGCAACACCTCGTGCGTCTCCGTGCTGTCACCCGACAGTCAGCCCATCCTCTTCGATCTCGGTACTGGTCTGCGCTATTTCGGCCGCGAGTGTCTGAACAGTGGCACCAAGTTCGTCGGCACGTGCCTGCTGTCCCATTCGCATTTCGACCACACCCAGGGCCTTCCCTTCTTCTCTCCGCTTCTCCACGAAGAAACCGTGCTGAAGATTCACGGACCGGCACAGGACGACGGCATGTCGGTGAAAGAGATGTTCGACAAGTTGGTGAGTCCACCGTTGTTTCCCGTTGGTCTCGATCGCATTCCGGGAACCATCGACTTCATCGACACCGTCGACAGTGACTTCATGGTCGATCGTGTTGCGGTGAAGGCTCGCTTCATTCCGCATGTCGGTCCGACACTCGGTTTCCGCATCGAGTTCGCCGGAAAGTCGATCGCCTATCTCTCCGATCACCAACAACCACTCGACGGTTCGCATCAACTCACCGATGGTGCAATCGAGTTGATCGAGGGCGCAGATTTGTTGATCCACGATTCGCAGTTCACCCCGCAGGAGTTCCAGCAGCGCGCTACGTGGGGTCATTGCACGGCGGAGTTCGCGGTGTGGGCGGCCACGCATTACGGAGTCAAGTCCTTGGCGCTTTTCCATCACGATCCATCGCGCAGCGACGATGCGCTTGATGCGCGACTCGCGTGTCTGCAGGGCATCGGCAAGCAGGCTGGATGCCACGTCTTTGCCGCCGCCGAAGGAATGACTGTCTCTCTCTGACGCAGTTTGCGACTGTTACTCTGACGCCGTGACTGCGTTCGATTCCAAACATTTTCGTTCCGTGATGGGCGCTGTCCCCACCAGTGTCGTGGTGGTGACAGGATTCGATTCGGCGGGTTCACCGCACGGGATCACGATCGGCTCGTTCGTGTCGGTGTCGCTTGATCCGCCGCTCGTCGGCTTCTTGCCCGGAGTGTCGTCGAAGACATGGC
Organism: Ilumatobacteraceae bacterium; assembly: GCA_044376595.1. Lineage (GTDB taxonomy): Bacteria > Actinomycetota > Acidimicrobiia > Acidimicrobiales > Ilumatobacteraceae > F1-20-MAGs119. Next base: position 12,701 of record JBILKS010000004.1, read on the forward strand.
TCGCCATCCGCGACAGCCGCAAGTTCTGTGTCAACGTGTTGTCGGCGTCACAAGACGAACTCTGTTGGCGTTTCGCCAAGGAAGCAGAAAATCGATTCGAGGGAGTCGAGTGGTCGCCATCGGCGAATGGTGCTCCGGCACTGGTGGGCTCGTTGGCCACGCTCGACTGCGAACTCGTGTCGGATGATCAGTACGGCGATCATTACTTCGTTGTTGGCCGGGTCACCGACCTCGATGCCAGCGATGTCGGCGACGCAATGGCTTTTTACCGCGGCAAAGTGGTTGGAGTGAGCCACCCTTCGTGAACACCGTCGGTGCAATCTGCGGGATTCTGCTGGGGATCGTGTTCGTGTGGTCGGGCGCGGCCAAGATTCGGCAAGGCGATGCCTGGCAGGTGGTCGACACGCCGTTTTCCACTTCGGTTCGCCTTGTCGACCGGTCGGTGGAGTTTGTTCTTCCCTGGCTCGAGATCGTTCTCGGCGCCTGTCTCATCGCCCAGGTCTCGCCGTTGTGGATGGGCATTGTCGCGGCAGTGTTGTTGTCGATCTTCAGCGTGGCTCTGATGAAAGTGATCGCACGCGGAGAGAGCACGCCATGTCGCTGCTTCGGTGAGGTCTCCGCGGCGCCGGTGTCGTGGCGTCACGTGGCGCGCAATGCGGCCTTCATTGCCCTGGCTGCTGCCACAGTTGTCGGAGCATGAACGCCAGGATGTGGGCTTCGTCTCGCCAGTGTTCGTAGCGACCCGACGGGCCACCATGGCCCGCTCCCATCTCGCAACGGAAGTACACGGTGGGCGGTTGGGGTAGGGCACGAAGCTTTGCGACCCACTTCGCCGGCTCGTGGAAACTGACGCGGGGATCATTCAGCCCCGCCGTCACGTACAGGGGCGGGTAGTCGGCGGGCCCCACATTGTCGTAGGGCGAGTACGACAACATGTAGGAAGCCCATGGTTCTTGTCGTGGATCGCCCCACTCTTCCCATTCGGTGACGGTGAGCGGAAGTGACGGATCGCTCATGGTGGTGACCACATCAACGAAAGGCACTGCGGCAACCGCTGCTCCGAACTGTTGGGGTGCCATGTTGATGCAGGCACCCACCAAGAGCCCACCGGCGCTTCCGCCGAACAAGACGGTGCCACGAGGTCGGACGAACATGCTCGTCTCCAGGTGTCGGGCACACGCGATGGTGTCGGTGAACGTGTTGCGCTTCGACAGCAGCTTGCCGTTGTCGTACCAGGAACGTCCCAGTTCGCCGCCGCCTCGTGGGTGTGCGAGCGACCACACCCAGCCACGATCGAGAAGAGAAAAACGTGACACCGAAAAGTGCGGCGCAATCGAGTACTCATAACTGCCATAGCCGTAGAGCACACCCGGAGCGGAGCGGTCTTGTTGCGTGGTCTTCTTGCGCACGATGTCGAGGGGAATCCTGACGCCATCGTCGGCAACGGCCCATTCGCGGATCGCCTCGTATGCACCGAGGTCGACGCCCGGAACGGGCGTGGTCTTCAGCACCGTCATCTGATTGGTATCGAGGTTGTAGTCGCCCACGGTGGGTGGAGTCACCAGTGACTGGAACCGGGTGCGAATGTCACGCGTGTTCCATTCCGGGTTTGCGCCCAACTCGACATCATGGGGCTCGTCGAGAATCGTGACGATGGAAGACGAGCCGTCGCGTTGCAGAAGCCTCAATCGGGGTTGGGCGTCTTGCCATTCCTGGATTGCAACGAAGTCGGCGAAGGCGTCGAGATCGACGATGCGTCGCCCTGTCTCGTGGGGGACCAGGGTGGTCCATTCTCCCGGTGTTGCGTGTGGAGCCGTCATCACCTGGAAGTCCTGTGCCTCGAGATTGGTGAGCACCAGAAACTGATCGCCCCAGTGATCGACCGAATACTCGATGTCGTCCTGGCGCGGACGAACACAGGTGAGTGGCCCCAGCGGTTCTGAAGCGTCGAGTACGTGACACTCACCGGATGTACGTGAGCCGGACTCGATCACGAGGTACTTTCCCGACCGTGTGAGGCCCACTCCGACGAAGAATCGCTCGTCGTTGTCGACGAACACTTCCGCGTCGGAGGATTGCGCGGTGCCGATTGTGTGGCGCATCACTTTGTAGGGGCGCATCATCTCGTCGTTCACCACGTAGAAGAGATGTCGATTGTCGAGGCTGAAGGCTGCTCCGCCATACGACGTTTCGGTCAGCACGTCGGCGAGGTCGAGGCCCGTCGTGAGATCGCGGATGCGCATCTCGAACTGCTCGCTGCCGTCAAGATCGCGGGACCACGCCATCAACGCGTGGTCGTCGCTCAGCTCGGCCACCCCCAGGGCAAAATATTCGTGGCCTTGTGCTTCGACGTTTTCGTCGATCAGTACTTGGGTGTGGGCAGTGTCCTTGGTGGTGCCGCGGCAATGAATGGGGTAGGCGAGGCCCTCTTGCGTTCGTGTGACGTACCACCATCCACCGTGATGTACGGGCACCGACATGTCGGTTTCCACCACGCGTGACTTGATTTCCTCGAACAGCGTGTCGATTGACGGTGTGCACTCGGCGAACCAGGTGTCAGCGAATGTGTTTTCCGCGGTGAGATAGGCGATGGTGTCGGGGTCGTTCTTGTCACGCAACCATGCCCAAGGGTCTTCGACATCGCCCGTGGGGCGGGACCATGTGTGGGCTTTGCGGGGTGCGACGGGCGGCTGTGGCATGTGCGTAGGGTAGGGGACCTTTGCGAATCCGCAGGTAGTTTTCTCGCGTGCGCGTATGGATCGACCAAGACCTTTGCACCGGAGACGGTCTGTGCGTCGATCAGTGTCCCGATGTCTTCGTTCAACTCGAAGACGGCATCGCCTACGTTGCCGAAGAGGGAAGCCCACTCAACGACCCCGGAGGTTCGCGGAGCCTGGCTTGGGTGCCGCTGCGACATCACAATGCAACAATCGAGGCCGCCGATGTTTGCCCGGGTGAGTGCATCTTCATCGAAATGGAAGATGTCGCCGTCGCCTGAGCTGCCTGTTGCTCTATAGCGTGGCTTTGTGAAGTGGCGCATCGTGGCAGGGGGAGTCGCCTTGATTGCCACGGTCGTCGCCGTGGTTCCCGATTCGACCACTGCAACGTCGAGTCTTACCGGCCGCTCTGCCGGCAGTTCTGCCGACATTCTCGACGAGATGGACGAGATTCTCGACACGATGAAGGTGTCCAGCGAGCAGAAGGGTGGCTTCAGTCGTGCACTGTTCTCTGAGAATCTCGACACGGATCGCGATGGTTGTCGCACCAGTGAAGAGGTGTTGATTCGCGACAGCACCGTGGCCCCCACGTTGGCTGCGCGGTGTCGACTCCGGGCCGGCTCATGGACGTCGGTGTACGACGGCAGAACATGGACGCGTCCCTCTGCCGTGCGGGTGGACAGGTTGGTGAGTCTTCGAGAGGCCTGGGAGTCGGGTGCCCATGCATGGACGTCTACCCGTCGTGCCGCGTTCGCCAACAACCTTCTCGACACGACTGCAATGGTGCCCACCACCGGCCGGGTGGCCGTGAGCAAGGGCGACAAGGATCCGTCGAACTGGCTGCCGCCGCTCGCCTCGTATCACTGTGCCTATGTGCGCAACTGGGTGACTCTCAAGGCTGCGTGGAGCCTGTCCATGGACCAAAGCGAGTATGCGCGAGTGCGCACCGTGTTGACTTCGTGCAGTGCTCCGGCGACAACCCCGGGATCTGTTCCCACCACGGTTGTCTCCACCACGTCAACGCTCGCCGGCGCCACGGTGCAGAACCTGTTGGCGTCCATCGTCGTGCAGGGTGAGTTCACAACTGGATATGCACGCACGCTCTTTCCGCATTGGAAAGACATGGATGGGAACGGTTGCGACACTCGTGAAGAGGTGTTGATTCGCGACAGCATCACTCCAGCACAGGTCGACCCCTTCGGGTGCCAAGTACGTGCGGGCGATTGGCGTTCGCCGTACGACGGAGCGACGTGGACGGACCGGGGAGATGTCGACATCGATCACGTTGTTGCCCTGAAAGAGGCGTGGGACTCCGGTGCACATGCCTGGAGTCTCGAGCGTCGTACGCAGTACGCCAACGATCTGTCCGACCCGCGCACGTTGTTGGCTGTCACTGATTCGGTGAACCAGTCGAAGTCCGACAAAGATCCGGCACAGTGGATGCCCCCTCTTGCGTCGTACCATTGCACATATCTGCAGTACTGGGTGTCGGTGAAGGCGCGCTGGGATCTGTCGATGGATCCCGCCGAATACGCGGCGGTGTCGTCGGGGCTGTCGCGCTGCACCAGCTCTGGTGGCTCGACATCGCTCCCCGTCAGCACACCGGCAACTTCTCCGGCTTCCAGCCCCGTGACGAGTTCCCCCTCGGGTCTCGTGGAGGGTTTCGTGTCTCCGGGGGCGTTCTGTACCCCCCAGGGGGCCCGGGGTGTGTCGTCGAAGGGTGTGATCTACACCTGCAAGACGTCGGCAACCGACGCTCGGGCTCGTTGGCGTCAATAGTGCGGGTGGCGTCAACAGAACCTGCCGATAGCCTCACAGACCTATGTCAAAGAAGACCAAGAAGCGCAAGGCCCGTCTCCGCCGTTCCAAGGCCAATCACGGCAAGCGTCCCAACATGGGCCGCGGCTGATCCGCCGAAAAGATCTTGAAAGCATGACATCCATCGCCGAACTGGTGGTGGGTGGACTCCCCGAACAGTGGGAGTCATTCGGGTTCGCGAAACTCTCCTCTGAGGGTACGCGAACCCTTTTTTCGTTGGGACACATGGCGCTCGTGGTCGATTCTTCCCACGAGCCGGGCATGGTCAGTTGGACCCTTGTCGGTTCGCCCGTGCAGCCCGCGCTCATCGATGGCGTTGCCACTGCGTATGCCGCCAACACGGTGCCCATTTCCAACAGTGCAAACGCCGGCGAGCCGGCGGGTCGGGTGGGTTGTCTCGGAGTCGATCACGTGGTGATCCGCACCAATGATCTCGAGCGCACATGCGCCGCCATCGCAGATGCCACCGGGGCTGAAGTCCGCCGTGTGCGCGACGCCGGAGGCGGTGTCACCCAGGCTTTCCACAAATTGTCCGACGTGGTGGTGGAGGTGGTGGCTGGCGGCGAGCATGTCGAAGCCACGCACCTGTGGGGCTTCGTCGTGAACGTGGCTGATCTCGACGCGTTGGCGCAATGGGCCGGCCCCGATGTTGTTGGCGCGCCCAAGCCCGCCACACAACCCGGACGTCGCATTGCCACGGCGCGCAGCGGCGCGGGTCTGGGCGTTCCCTTCGCCCTCATGGACGTGGCGAACTAGAAACCGTCGGGGTCGTCGGTCTCGCCAGTGACGTATGCGGTGCCCTCGGCACACGATCCGACAATCGGGCACCAACGACAGGGTGGGCCCGTGCGACGTTGCGGTGCGCGCTTGTCGTGGTCGAGTTCGTACAACAGTTGTGCACCAGCGACCAGCCGATGAACCGCGGCACTGAGTGTGTTGATGGTGACGTCTTCGGTGTCGATGCGTTGTGTCTCGAGCGAAAACGTGGCCGTGAGGCGCGGAGCCTGGCGCGCACGCAATGTTTCGACAAGTGCGTAGAAACGGAGGTCTTCGCGGTGCCCACCCGTGATGCGGCCGGTCTTCATGTCGATGATCACCTTGTACCCCGGATGACCGATCACCAAGTCGGCGCGGGTGCTGAGCACCACGGCACCGTCGAACAGCACCACCTTGGCCGGGCTCTCGGTGACGGGACGCCATCTGGATTCGAGCATGGGAAACGAGTCTTCGTACGTGGTGACGAGGTCGACGACACTGGCGCGCAGGTCTGCCTGCTCGGCGGGCGAGAGTCCGGCGATGAAATCGGATGCCGAACCACGTTCGGACTCGACGATGCGGTCGAGTGCATCGTCGACCAACTCTCCCGGAGTGCGTGAGGAGCGCATGTTGAGCAGGAGTTCGATGGCTTTGTGTGCAACGGTGCCGCGCACCGAAGCGAGTGACCATGCGAAGGAACCGCGCGTGGCCACGTGGTGCGCCTCGCAACCGTGCACGGTGTTGAGTGCGTGCTTGGTGATCCACAGCGGGTTGTCGGGGCTGTAGCGATCTGCAATGGGTTCGAGAGCCTCGTACAGGTGGTGCTCGACGTTGTTGGCCAGTTCGGGCGGAGTAGGTGTGTAGTCGGGCTTTTTCGACAGCGCGGCCAGCACCGACTGCTGAATGGGATTGAGTGCCGGCGTGTCCATGAACAAAGCCTACGAAAGCCGTGTCACACCCGAAGTGCATGATGTCTGCGTGACCGAAGCCGCGCAGTTCCCACATTCGTCTTTCGTGGATGCCGCGCAACTTCTGGGTGCCGTGTCTGGTCGTTACGGATTGGTGTCGCCCGGCTTCCGCAGCCCTCCACGTGTTGTCGGAGTTCAGCGCACCATTCGTCGACGCCCCGGTGGCGGAGTGGTGGCGGTGGTCATCAAGGGCCGTCCCCTCGCCGCGGTCCTCGCCGACATGATCGATGGTGTCATTGCTCTCAACAACATGGCCCACCCCGAGTCCGACACTGTTCGCGCCGCACTGTGGAACCAGGTCACTCCGTTGCTGCAATCGCACCACTCCGGTGTCGCGGCTCCCGTGCAGCGCGTAGCCTGACGTCGTGCCCGGGTGGCGGAATTGGCAGACGCGGGGGGCTTAAACCCCCCTGATCAGAAATGGTCGTGCGGGTTCGAACCCCGCCCCGGGCACCATCGACCCGGCGTCAGAGAATGTGCCCGGCGAATGTGCC
>JBILKS010000053.1:0-6806 GCA_044376595.1 Ilumatobacteraceae bacterium
TTCTGCTTGGCGATTCCGTACGCACCCTTGAACGCGACGGTTCCGATGTCACCGGCCTTGCCCGACAACTGCACCAGACCTGACTTTTTCTTCGCATCGAACTTCAAGACGATCGGGCCCGCATACGAGCCACTCGACGTGACCAAGTGAAGTGTTCCTGACTTCAGTTGCGCAGCAGCAACGTTGAGCGTGAACTTCGGACCATTCGACGAGGTGGTTTGACCCGTGCGCGCAACGAGCAACACCTTGTATCCCGCGGGAATCTTTCCGGTCACCTTCACGGTGGCCGCGGCGTTGGCCGAGGTCGTCACGAAGGGCACCAGCACGGCACTCATCGCCAACGCAATGGCGATTTTCCAGAACTTCGACATGGACTCCCCCAAATTCTCTTCCGTTCGCCCGATCTCGACGAAAAGATTTCAACTGACCTTCGCCTACCGTAGTCCTCCGTGAGCCAGCCTGCGGACAAAACATGCCTTGCATGCGGTCGCACCATCACCTGGCGCAAGAAGTGGGAGCGCAACTGGGAGGAGGTGCGCTACTGCAGCGGATCCTGCCGTCGGGCCAAGGTCTCGATCACCGACACGGCCCTCGAATCCGCGATTCTCGACTTGCTCTCCCAACGATCGGCCGGCGCCTCCATCTGCCCTTCGGAAGCCGCACGATTGGTGAGCCCCCTCGACTGGCAACCCCTGATGGAGCCGGCACGCCGTGCGGCCAGGCGTTTGGTGGCCCAAGGCCGCGTGGAGATCACCCAAAAGGGGCGACCCGTCGACCCGTCGACCGCAAAAGGGCCGATCCGTATTCGCCTTCGCGGAAACTGAATTACCCTGCAAGCCATGAACCCCGAGACCGTCTTGGCAACGCATCTCGCCGATCACCCCGACGTGATGGAGCAACTCACGCTTGCCCACGATGCCGCATGGGCCACCGTCGAAAATCGCATCTTGCAGTTGTGCCAGCAACGTCTGCGTGAACTGCTCGGCTCTGCCGAATCACTCACCGTCCACGACTGGTACTCATCGCCCAACTACACCGCAGCGGAAAAGGCGTGTCTCGCCTTCACCGAGCAGTACATCGTCGACGTGGCCACCCTCGACGACAGCACCGTGCAACTCGTGGGACAACATCTCGGCGACCAAGGCCTTGCCGATTTCGTGAGTGCTCTTCTTGTTGTCGAACAACGCGAGCGCATGGCCCTGGCCTGGACCCAACTGTTCGGAGTTTCCGCATGACTCCACGTCTGCCCCGCATCGCCCCGCGCACCTACACCTCTGTCGAACTTCGTCAGCCATTGGGTGACTGGCAGGCCGCCGTCGTGCGCATGAATGCGCTCGACCCGGTGACAACCGAACTCATTCGGATGCGCTGTGCGCACATCCACGATTGCAAGACTTGACTGTCCGTCCGCTTGGCAGTTGCCAAGGATCAAGGTCTCGACGAATCCACCATCGCGAAAATCGAGCGTTACGAGACGCACGATTTTCCCGAGCACCACAAGGTTGCCCTGCGCTTTGCCGACGCAATGATGACCCAGCCCGGCCAGATCTCTGACGATCTGAAGCAACAACTGTTCCAACACTTCACCCGCCAGCAAATCATCGAGATGACGGTCGACGTGATGAAGTGGAACTACCAGAAGCTTCCCGTTGCCTTGGGCACCGACGTGGAGGTGGCGCCGGGCGAACTGACACCGCTCCACTTCGACGAAAACGGCAACTGGGTCAAACCCGGCTAGTTATCGGCACAGCAACCGAGCCAACCCATCTCGCCTAGATTCGGCCCATGAAAGCTGTTTTGCTCGTTCTCACACAACCGGTCAGTCCCGAGGCGGAAGCCGCCTACAACCAGTGGTACACCAACGAGCACATTCCCGATGTCCTCGCCGTTCCCGGATACACCCAGGCAACCCGCTGGCGATGCTACGACTCATGGTCGCCGTTCGAGCAGAAGTATCTCGCAACCTACGAACTCGAAGTCACCGACGCACAACACCTTCGCGCAGTCTCCGACGAACACATGCGTCGCATCGGCGCTGGTGAGATGCGTCGCTCGCCGAGCGGCACGATGGATCGCAACGCGATGCGCGCCATGTATTACTTGGCAGTTGAGCCGGAACAGCACAGTTCGGTGAACCCGAAACAGCAGGCCAACAGCATCTTCGTCACGTTCAACCAACCCCGCACACCCGACATGGCCGACGAATACAACCGCTGGTACCGCGACGTGCATCTTCCCGATGTGCTTGCCTGCCCGGGTTTCATCAGCGCCCAGCGCTTTTCACTCTCGGGAGTCAACATGCTCGATCAGCCGTGGGTCACCGATCTCACCTACGTGAACATCTATCAGCATGCCGCCACCAACATCGACGACTACAACGCCGCGTTCTCCGTGGTCCGTGACCGCATCATGAAGGGCGAGATCGTGATGACCGACACACTCACTCCCGACGCACCCACAGGGGTCTATGGCCGCATCAGCGAACCACAGTTCGCCGGGAACTAGCGCCAGAACTTTTTTGCCGGCCTCTTGCCGCGCGCAATGTCGAACAGGTCGAGCCCCTTGGCAATGATCCAAGCGACGATGAACAGCGTGACGAACCACGTGAGGAATGCGCCGCCCCGTCCAGCGGAGGCCAGAAACAGACCCAGCGCCACCCGCTTGCTCACGCTGATGCCGTCGATCACGGTGGAGGGGCGCTTGTCCATCCCCCGAATCTAGTTGAGTCTTGTCGACCCTACGTACGGCATGTACTAGACATTTCACAAAGAGGGGGTTGAACACATGGGGTTTCCGACAACTGCCGACCAGGCGGCCGCACTGATCACGCCAGAGGTGCGCAATGCGTATGCCCGTGACGGTGTCGTCATCTTGCGACAGGCGCTTCATCCGGAGTGGCTTCTTCTCCTCCAGTTGGGCCTTGATCGCGTCTTGGCCGACTCCGGACAGAAGAAACACCTTTTCTTCGATGGCACCGACCAGGAGTTCATCGAACTCGTTCGCAACACTGAGGTCTCGCCGGAACTTCAGCGCTTCATGTACGACTCGCCCGTTGCCGACATGATGGCAGTGTTGTTGGGTTCTCCCGACATCTGGTTGTACTCCGACGAATGGTTCGTGAAAGGCCCCAACGGTGGACGCACACCGTGGCACCAAGACCTGCCGTACTGGCCGATGGAGGGAACCAAGATCGCGTCAGCTTGGATCAGCCTCGACACTCTTCCGGCGAGCGAATGCCTCGAATACATCCGCGGCACGCATCACGGCGTTCGCTACGACGGCTTCAACCCGCGCCGTGTGGGCGAAGACCCGACGCTCCCTTATTTCGGCAGCGAGTATCCCCCGCTCCCCAACATCGAGCAGGATCGCTCTGCATGGGACATTGTCTCGTGGGACATCACTCCGGGCGACATCATCCTCGCTCATCCTGCAGTTCTCCACGGCGGAGGGCCCACCGGCCCAAACAGCACGCGCCGTGCCATCACCATTCGCATGTATGGCGACGACATCGTCTACGCGCCGCGCCCACCGGGAAAACCGACCGTGCCGCTTACGCCAGGATTGTCGCTGCAACTGAAGCATGGTGACCCGCTGCGCAGTCCGTGGTACCCGCGACTTCGGCCGGTGCCACCGTGGCAGCAAGCCCACTAACTTCGCCACGATTGAAATCCGACAATGGTGCGCCCTCAGGGGATCGAACCCTGGACCAACGGATTAAAAGTCCGCTGCTCTACCAGCTGAGCTAAAGGCGCGGGGGCGGAGCAGAACCCGGAGCGAAACTCGCCCAAAGAACCGACCCGACCAGCCGTGAAGGTTAGTTGCCATGAGACGAAAGCGAACAGAAATCTGTGGCCGATAATCGGCGCACTCAGAATGCGCGTATCGGCCGGACTTGGTACGACTCGGACTTGTTCTGTTGCTCAATTGAGCCGTTGTCGAAGCTCTGTGCATCAGCACCGTAATCCCGGTTCTCACTGGAACTCCAGTAGGGCCCGGTCGAGAACCCCGAGCGCAACGATCCGGAACTGACACAACTGACACCCGTGTTGCCGGTGGTCTGTTGTCGTGCGTACTTACACAGTTCGTTCAGCTCGAAATACGACGGGAGATGCCAGTCGGTTTTTCCACCATTCACGTAATCGAAGGCATAAATCGCTGCCGTGGTGTCAGCTGTATTGCCTGACTGGTTTTTGATATCCAGTGTGTTCTGAGCGCCACCGCCAACCGTGTCGTCATCAGCACCATCGACACCACGTGTCCGGTTACCTCCGGTTGACCATGTGCGCGAGACATCGCCACCGCCAGGATTCGGGGCAACTTCGAGATACTTGCATTGGGTGTAGCAAGCAGAGGCCAGAGAATAGAAGTTGGTTTGTCCAACATAGAACACGACCCCGCCTCCGGGCCCGATATCACCAACGGCACACACCCCACCATCGGAGCAGGGCACGGCCGTCCACTTGGCATAAAGCGTGGTGTTTGCTGTCAGGTCGAAGACGGAAGAAGACCCCGCGGCATAGCTGGTACCCGATCCATCCCTGGAGGTGCTCCATCCCGCAAAGTTGTAGCCATTGCGGGTCAGATTTCCTGCATTCGTCGGCGCAGTGAACGACGACCCGAATGTCACCGTTCCGGATGAAGGAACGGTGCCCGAGTTGGCCGAGTTTGCGTCGTAGGTCAACGAGTAGGTGGCAGGCGTCCAGACCGCATACAGAATGACGCTGGACGACACAGCGATCGTGCTTCCCGCCGAAAGCGAGACTCCCCCGCACGCCGCACCCGCTGATGGTTGCGTGGTGCACCAGCCGTCAAAAACGTATCCCGCCTTGGCCAACGAACTCGTGTTGCCCGCCACCGTCGCGCTCGCCCCACTCAAAAATGCATTCGTGTCCATTGGCACAGACCCCGATGTTTGCGCATTCCCGTTGTACGTCACTGAGTACGTCGTGGGAACTGTTGTTGTTGTTGTCGTTATCTCGGCTGCGGTAGTCGGGGTCGTGCTCGGCGGGTCTGGGGTCGGTGGCGTGCTACTCGAAGGAACGGAGATCGGAGGCGCAGTGTTCAGTGACAGAGTCGCATCCCCTCGATCACACACGATTCCGTTGCGATTGCCATCGAGAGACCTGTTCGCCTTGAAAACTGCAGAATTCAAAGTTGCCTTCGTCTTGCCTTTCGTCTTTTTTGACGAAGCAACTCCGTTTTTGTACGTCTTCAGGAGTGCAGTGCACGACGCAAATGTCTTCGGGCTCTTCGCATTGGCGCCGGATACCTGTGAAGTGGTGCCGATCGCAAGACCGATCACCACCAAAATTCCCAAGCCCTTCTTGCCCACGGAGTTGAATCCTAGTGGCTCACCCCAGACACCAACTTCTGGTCCCTACGGCACGAGAACGATGACGACTCGGCGGTTCTTGGCCTGGGCAGCCTGTGTCTTTTCCGTCGTCACCGGGTCAGAGGCACCTGCGGGAACAAGAGCAAACGGGCCTTTCGCGCCAGCACGACGCAGCGCACTGATCACATTGGCAGAGCGTTGACGCGACAGCGCGACATTCTCACGACTGTTGCCGTTGAGAGTTCCCGAATGACCGACGACCAGAACAGATCCCGCGGCGGTCACCCGATCGCGGACCTTGTTGATGCGCTCGAGTGCGGCGGCATCGAGACGCGCAGATACGGCATCGAAGTAGATCGGCGCGATGGTGGCGATCTCATTTCCGACACGCAACTCGAAAATGTCCTCTCCGACGACGGTTGTCCGCAACGTACGCAAGACCTTGCGAGTCTTCGCATTCACCACTGCCGAGACGCATCGACCCTCGTCGAGGAAAACCAACTCGGTGTCGTTGGGCAAACAGACGTCGGGAGTACGGGTCTCCACATCCAAGATCTTCCCTTGGCTCGGAGTCAGAACCGAGATGGCGGAGTTGGCCGCAACCTGCACGGGCGGTGTGGTGTACACCCGCGTGTCCGTCCTGGTGATGCCGGGTGTTGCACTCGCGTATACATCACCCGAAGGACCGCCTGCCTGCGGAGATGTTGCCGAACCTGTTGTTGATGACCCCGATGATGATGTGATGGTCGTTGTTGTCGTGGTTGTGGGTCGCGACCCTCCGCCCGACCCGGTACTCGCGGTCGAAAAATCGAACATGACGTACGCCGTGACACGACTGATCCTTGAATTCGCCGCAATGTAGACATGGTTGATCCCGGCTGTGGTGCTGGTTCCGGAAATCACACCCGTGGCTGGGTCAAGCGACAAACCTCCGGGCAAGGTGGACGAGTTCGACAACGAGTACGTGACCGAACCAATCCCACTCGATGGGGTCGACACCGGCGAAATGGTGACTGCCGTACCCACGGCAGCGCGGACGGAACTGACCGGCGAAGCGTCGGCGTTCTGATAGGCCAACGCGGTCATGTACGCGCCGTTCGCCGCAGGGAAGGTTGTGTCGATGGCGCCGGTTGCAATGTTGTACCTGATCAACTTGCCATCTGCTCCACTGAACTCACCACCGGCAATGACGAAACCGGTTGCGCCGACCGTCTGGGTGGCGAGGACAGTGGGTCGGGCCGTGAGTTGGGCCATGACGGTGAGATCGGTACCTGCCTCGTTGAATCGTGCCAGCTGAAAAGCACCACCGAAGTATCCGCCGAAGATGATGTTCTTGTTTCCGTCTTCGACAGCTGCCGAGAGGCCCCCTTCAGTGGAGTCACAGGTGGCAACGAACTCACCGGCTCCTGCCGTGGTCGAGTTGAAACCGGTCACCAATGCGCCGGCCGAATCCAGTTTTCCGATGCAAGCACCA
>JBILKS010000054.1:0-6790 GCA_044376595.1 Ilumatobacteraceae bacterium
GATAGCCCCACGCCCAGAGGCGTTTTTCAGTTGCGATTGGTGAGATATGCACCCGCCAATGCCACGGCACAACCGACGAGCGAGAGAAGCGCAACGACTTCGTTGCGCACGACAGCGCCGAGGAACAGGGCAACGACGGGGATGATGTAGGTGGTGACCGAACTGCGGGTGCTGCCGACTTTGCCGGCCAAGGTGGCAGTGAGGGCGTAGGCGATTCCTGTGCCGCCCACACCGAGGCCGATCATGGCGAGAAAAGGGCCCCACGAGAACGAGCTGTCGGGGAGTGCGGCGAGTCCGAATGGTGTGGTGAGAAGGAGTGCCACTGCTTGGGCACGCACCAGAACGGGAAGTGCTCCGTGCTTTCGCTGCAGGGGCACGGCAATGTTCAGCGCCAGGCCGTAACAACACAGCGCGAGCGTGATGAGCGCAACGCCGAAGGCGCTGGCGGACGCTTCCCTGGCAGTGGGCACGGCGATGAGAAGAACACCCGCGAACCCCGTTGCCAGTCCGAGCATTTGGCCCCGAGAGGGAAGCCGCTTGTGGACGAACACCGCGACGGTGGCGACGAAGAGCGGAGTGGCGCCGTTCAGCATTCCGGTGACGCTGCTGGAGACGTGTTGCTCGGCAAAGGGGAAGAGGCTGAGCGGAAGCGCAATCCACAGCACACCCAGCAGTGCGATGCGCGCAAGATCCTCGCGCGGGACGCTCTTCCGCGAAGCGGGAACCGAGACGAGAGCGAGAAAGCCGAACATGATGCGCAACGGCGTGATCAACGCCGGCTCGAATGATTCAAGGCCCTCGGCGATGAAGAAGAAGCTCGAGCCCCAGATGATTCCCGGAACAATGAGGAAGAGCCAGTCGCGCCGGCTCATGGCGAGTTCGGTCACGGCGGATTGTTCAGATCAGCGAGGCAAGGACGCGTGGGTGCAGGTGCGGCCACGAACCGGCGAAGCCGGGATGGAGGTCGTAGGTGTGAACGTGGTCGACGTGCACCCAGTGCAGGTCTTCCGACTCGCCGTTGGCGATGGAGGCATTGGCGTCACCGTGGCAGTGTGCGATGACCGTGTGGTAGCCCCATGAACCGTGATCGTCGCTGAAGATGTCGACCACGGTGAGGTGATCGTGATGAATACCCACCTCTTCGAATGCTTCGCGTTGCGCCGCGGTCACCACATCTTCGTGAGAGTCGAGCGCACCACCGGGAAGAGCCCAAGTTCCGCCACCGTGTGTCCACTGTGCACGCAACTGCAGAAGTACGTGCGGCTCGGGAAGATCGCGGCGGACCAACAAAAGTCCGGCTGCGCCGTAGAGCCCCCAATGATGACCACCGCACTCGCAGGCCACCCATCCATCTCCGTCACGTAGTCCCATAAAGATCCGGTTTCCATTGTGTCATCCGGTAGGGGGTTTCGGTGCGTGGAGTAGCGTCTCGCCATGGCACGACCTCCTGTTTCTCTTCGAGCCCTGGCGGTGGCGCGCGGCGACCAGCCAGCAGATCTCCTCATCAGGGGTGGCCGCGTTCTGGCCCCCGCCACCCGGGAGTGGGTGGACACCAGCTTGGTGATCGCCGATGGCGCAGTGGTGGGTTGGGGCGAGCGAGATGCTCTCGAAGTACTCGATGTCGACGGTGCGGCGTTGGTGGCCGGCTTCGTGGATGCCCACATGCATCTCGAATCATCGAAATTGTGGGTGGACGAATACGTGAAAGCTGTGCTTCCTCAGGGCACCACGGCCGTTGCGGCGGATCCGCACGAGATCGCCAACGTTGCCGGCCTCGAAGGCATCCGGGCCGTGGTTGAAGCAGCCGAGTTGATGCCGTTCACTTTCGGTGTGGCCGCGTCGTCGTGCGTGCCGGCATCGCCCTTCGAAAGTGCGGGTGCCGCCTTCAGCGCGGCCGACGTCAGAACGATCATCGAAGAGTTGGGTGCCATCGGGGTGGCCGAGGTGATGAACTATCCGGCGGTCATCAACGGCGATGCGGATTTTCGGGACATCATCGCCACCGCAGGTTGGCGCAAGGTCGATGGTCACGCCCCGGGCCTTCGCGGACGCGCACTCGATGCGTACCTCGCCGCCGGAATCGAAAGTTGTCACGAGTCGTTCGCCCCTGACGAGGCACACGAGAAGCGCCAGAAGGGCATGTGGGTGTTCCTGCGCCAGGGTTCGGTGTGTCAAGACCTGGTGGAGTTGTTGCCCACAGTCTTGAACCACGGTCCACTGTGCTCGGCATTCTGCAGCGACGACCGCGAGCCCGATCTGTTGCGCGACGAGGGCCACATCAATCACTGCATTCGTCTGGCGGTTGGAGCGGGGTTGAACGAAATCGACGCACTCATGGTGGGGTCGTATTTCCCGGCGATGTACCACAACTTCTTCCATCTCGGTCAGCTCGGCCCCGGCTACCAGGCAGATGTCGTGGTGTTCGATTCCCTCCAGGGATTTCGCCCGTCGATGGTGTTGCAACGTGGTCGCATCGTTGCGCGCAACGGTGTGATCGAAGCGGGAGTTGTTCCCAAGGTCGATGCGCCGAAGAGCCTCTACAACAGGGTGCGGTTGCATCACGTTCCATCAGCAGGTGAGTTGACGATCGAGGCGCCCGCCACGGGAAAGGCACGCGTGATCGGCGTGAAGTCGGGCACCGTGCGCACCACTTCGATGATTCTCGACGTGAACGACGTTGCCAACGACATCGCACGTATCGCAGTGGTCGAACGACACAAGGCAACGGGTCGTATCGGCCTCGGGTATGTCTCGGGGTACGGCATCCAACGTGGTGCCATCGCGTCCACCGTGGCTCACGACGCCCACAACATCATGGTGGTGGGCGCGCGCGATGCATCGGGGCCGGCCGACATGTCGGTGGCCGTGGCGCGCGTTGCAGAAATTGGTGGCGGACAGGTGGTGGTGGTCGACGGCCAGGTGGTGGCCGAGGTCGCCCTGCCGATTGCCGGCCTGATCAGCCCCAAGCCGCTGGGTGAGGTGGCAGCGGAGATCGACCACGTGGTCGACACGGCGCGCACGCTCGGCATCACACTCGATGCTCCCTTCATGTCGTTGTCGTTTCTGGGTCTCTCGGTGATTCCCGATCTGCGCATCACCGACCACGGATTGATCGACGTCAACGCCTTCGCGGTGGTGCCGGTGGCGCAGTAGCCCGAGACACTCGGCGTGCGGAATCGCCAAAGTGTCAGGCGGTGTTCACCTTCCGTTCACGGAAGCGTTGGAGAGGGTTCCTTTCAACAAGAGAGGATTTCGTCCATGTCGTACACCCCTACCGACGAGCAGAAGGCCCTCCCGGAACCCCGGGTCATCACGGTGATGCGAAGTCAGGGAGACAGGGTCTTTCGGGGGATCGTCACCACGGGGGCGTTGTCGTCCCTGATTCTCCTCGGACTCATTGGTCTGTTCCTCGTCTTGCGCAGTGCTGAGATTTTTGGAGATTTCGGGTTCGGCTTCTTGACCAACTCGGACTGGAATACGGGTTCTGTAGGTGACGGATCAGACGCAGAGTTCGGCGTCTTCGCGATGCTCGTGGGAACCGTCGTGTGTGCGCTCATCGCAGTCATCGTTGCGCTGCCGCTTGCAGTCGGCTTGGCTCTCTATATCGAGTTCTATTCGCCGCGGCGCTTCAAGTCGACCGCAGTGATGATGATCGACATTGCTGCCGCAGTGCCCTCTGTCATCTACGGCCTCTGGGCCGTGTCAATCTTCACCGATCGGGGCGAATCGTGGGGCCAACTGCTGAACAAGTTCCTCGGCTGGTTCCCGTTGTTCCATTCCGACAATCAGCAGTACGACCGCAGTCCGTTCGTCGCCGGATTGGTGCTGGCCATCATGATCACTCCCATCGTCACGTCGGTCTCGCGTGAGGTGTTCTCCCGAACGCCTCCCGACCTCGTTGGTGCCGCATACGGACTCGGTGGCAGCCGCTGGGGTGCGATTCGCAATGTCGTTCTGCCCTACGGCTCGAGCGGCGTGGTGGGCGGAACGATGCTCGGCCTCGGACGTGCGCTCGGTGAGACGGTTGCGGTGTATCTGGTTCTCAACCTCGTGTATCGACCGAACCTTCAGATCCTCGAGTCCGAAGGGGGCAACATCGCCTCTCTCATCGCAACCAAGTTCGGCGAGGCAACGAACTATGAACTGAAGGCTCTGCTGGCCGCCGGTTTCGTCCTCTTCGTCTTCACCATGGTCGTCAACATGATCGCCACCTTCATCGTGCAGAAAGCATCGCCACTCAAGTCATGACAAGCACAGTGGAACCCCAGGCCGAAAATGCCCCCGTCACGCCACAGCCGCAGCGGCCGTGGCGGGCCACCCGCGACTCGCTGCGTCCGGTCATCATCACCAACGTCGTGGCCGCAGTCGTCGCGTTCGTCCTCGATCTGCTCACCGGTCTGGCGGGCTTCGACGGTTGGTTGTTGACGTTCGTTCCCTTGGCCATGGTGCTGACGTTCTTCACGCGACGTCGCCAAGGCGGCGTCATCGTTGCGGACGCGATGGTCACAACGCTCGTCACCACGATCGCCGCAGTGGCGCTTTTCCCGGTGCTTTCGCTTCTCTGGGCGGTGGCCACGAGGGGACTTGATGCCTTTTATGTCGGGTTCTTCACCGAGGACATGCGCTTCGCGAGCCCCGATGACGAACTGAACATGGGTGGTGCTGCACACGCATTGATCGGAACTCTGGTCATGGTCTTCATCGCCACCGTGATCACCTTGCCGCTGGGCATCCTCACGGCCGTCTACATCACCGAAGTCCGTGGTCGTTTCACTCCCGTGGTCCGCTTCATCGTGCAGTCGATGAGTGGCATTCCCTCCATCGTGGCAGGACTCTTCATCTACTCAACGGTCGTCATGGGGTTCGAGTCATTCAGCGGATTCGCCGGCGGGCTGGCACTTGCGATTCTGATGCTGCCCACCGTTGCCCGTACCGCGGAGGAAGTGTTGAAGCTGGTGCCCGACGACATCCGCTCGGCCAGTTACGCTCTCGGCGCACCGCAATGGCGTACGTCGTTGTTCGTGGTGCTTCCCACAGTTCGCAGCGGCATGGTCACTGCCGGAATTCTGGGCATCGCCCGCATTGCCGGCGAAACCGCCCCACTTCTGCTGACGGCCAGTTACTTCACTGCCACGTCGTTCTCGCCGGTGGACGGTCCGATGGCATCGCTGCCGATGTACATCTTCGGACTCCTCCAAAGTGGAACCGAGTATTCCTTCGCACGGGCCTGGGCGGCTTCGCTCCTTCTCCTCGGAACTCTCCTCATTCTCTTCACCATTGCGCGCCTCGTGAGCGGAAAGGACAAGCGCTAGCCCATGGACGCATCGCCCACCCTCAACGATCATTCTCAGCACACTGCAACTACTCAGCACACAAGGACACACATGAGCGACTCAACACTGAACAGCGTCGAATCTCATTCGGTCGATTCCGAAACATCGATCGACAAGAGCGGCCTCGAGGTCAAGGGACTGCACGTGTGGTTCGCCAAGCATCACGCAGTCGAAGACATCAACATCTTCTTCCGAAAGAACACGGTCACGGGTCTCATCGGGCCGTCGGGCTGCGGCAAGTCTGCGTTCCTCCGTACGTTGAACCGGATGCACGAGTTCATCCCCGGTGCCGCGATGGCAGGAGAGGTGTTGTTGAACGGCGAGGACATCTACGACCCGAAGGTCAACCCCGCGGAGATTCGTCTGAAGATCGGCATGGTCTTCCAGAAGCCCAATCCCTTTCCGGCCATGACCATCAAAGAAAACGTTCTGGCGGGTCTCAAGTTGGCCAAGATCAAGCACGCTGACAAAGACGGACTGGTCGAAGACTGCCTCACTCGCGCGGGGCTCTGGAAAGAAGTGAAGGATCGCCTCGGCGCCAACGGCGGCTCGCTGTCGGGTGGTCAGCAGCAACGCCTGTGCATCGCGCGTGCGTTGGCGGTGAACCCCGAAGTTCTCTTGATGGACGAACCGTGTTCGGCTCTCGACCCGGGCAGTACGTTGCGCATCGAAGAAACAGTCACGCAGCTGGCCGAAACGATGACCATCGTGATCGTCACCCACAACATGCAACAGGCCTCGCGAGTCTCTGACTTCTGCGCCTTTTTCCTGTCCGACGGCGGGCCCGGCCGACTCATCGAGACCAGCCTCACTTCGACGATGTTCACTTCGCCTTCCGACAAGCGCACCGAAGATTACGTGCAGGGTCGTTTCGGCTGATCTGGTTCAGCGAGTGTTCATGTTGACGCTCGCACTCGTTCACCCAGACTCCGCTTGCGGTTGAACTTGTTCCCGTACGTTGCGAACAAGCAAATCCCCACCAATCACGGAGGTATAAGAAATGGCATTTCGCCACAAGGCAGCAGCCGGCCTGCTTCTCGGACTCGCCTCGAGTCTCGCGATGTCCGGTGTCGCGCACGGAGCAAACATCTCGGGAGCCGGTGCAACATTCCCGAAGACATTCCTCGATGCCTGTATCCCGCTCTTCAACCAGAAGTCGGGCCACACGCTTTCCTACAACGCAAAGGGATCCGGTGGCGGCAAGCGCGACTTCCGCGGAAATCTCGTCGACTTCGCAGGAACCGACTCGTTGGTCTCGTCGAGCGAGAACCCCTCGTTCGGCTGGACGTACGTGCCATACGTTCTCGGCGGTATCGGTGTTGTGTATCGCTTGGATGAACTGAAGGGCGCAGACTTGTCGCTCAGTGCTGCCACCGTCGGTGGAATTTTCGCCGGAAAGATCACCAACTGGAGTGATCCGGCAATCGCCAAGGACGTGAAGGCCCACCCGGTGTTCG
>JBILKS010000055.1:0-6780 GCA_044376595.1 Ilumatobacteraceae bacterium
GCCCCGTGACCTCGATGCAGAACAGCTCCGCGACATCGAGCGTTTCGAAACGGCCATTGCCCAATATCTGTCGGGGGAAATCTCCGAGGATGTCTTCCGTGTGATGCGTCTGAACAACGGCATCTACGGACAACGGCAAGGTGGGACGAATCAGATGATTCGGATCAAGTTGCCCGCGGGCACCATCACCCCGGAACAGCTTGAGTTGATGGGCGACCTTGCAACCGAGTATTCGCGCGGTTGGGGTCACATCACTACTCGCCAGAACATTCAGTTCCACTTCGTCGAGTTGCGTCGTATCCCCGATTTGCTGCGTCGTTTGGCCGTGGTCGGGCTTACTTCGCGCGAGGCCTGTGGTGACACCGTGCGCAACGTGATGGCATGCCATCTCGCCGGCGCATGTCCGTACGAAAAGATGGATGTCACGCCGTGGGCCGAAGCTGTGTACCGCCATTTCGTGCGCAACCCTTTGGGTCAGCGACTTCCCCGCAAGTTCAAGGTGAACTTCTCCGGTTGCTCCACCGACTGTGGCCAGGCGATGTTCAACGACGTGGGTGTCGTAGCGGTGAATCGCGAACTCGAAGACGGCACCGTGGAACAGGGTTTCCGGGTGTACATCGCCGGCGGTCTCGGAGCCACGCCGCATCCGGCACTGGCACTCGAAGATTTCACCACTCGAGAAGAACTCCTTCCTACCATCGAAGCGGTTCTTCGAGTCTTTGATCAGACGGGCAATCGTGAAAACAAGCTTCGCGCTCGCCTCAAGTGGGTTGTTGATCAACTCGGCATCGAAGAAGTACGACGTCGTGTCATCAAGTTGCGTCACACACTTCCTGCATCGTCGTCGTGGCCGGGTGGCATTCCGCCCGAGGTTGTGGCGGTGGGTGATGCACCCGCCGGCAAGGCCGCCAGCGGCGAGGTGACCGCAGTGGGGCAGGGCGTTCGAGTCGATTTTCGTTCGTCTGATCCGTTTGCGCGTTGGGAGTTGGCAAGCGTCATCCGTGGTGCCGCAAAAGGAACCGTATCGGCCGTTGCATACGCGGCACTCGGTGACATCACCGCCGATCAGTTCCGGGCTCTCGCACGTATCCAGCGCGAGTTTGGAGCCGATGTGCGTTTGTCGAACCGCCAGAACGTGGTGTTCCGCAATCTCACCGAAGACCAGCTTCGTCCCTTGTACGACCGCCTCGATGAAATCGGCATGGCTCGGCCGGGTGCGGAATTGGCTCGCGATGTCGTTGCCTGCCCCGGTGCGGACACGTGCAACATCGCAGTGACGCAGTCGCGGGGTCTTGCCAAGGCCATCGGCGAGAAACTCGAGGACGAGGGTCTCGCCGAAGTGGGAGGTGTGCGCATCAACATCTCGGGTTGCACCAACAGTTGTGGCCAGCACCACGCCGCTGACATCGGGCTTTTTGGCGCAGAACGACGTGCGCACGGTCAGTCGCTGCCGGGTTACCAGCTTTTGCTCGGCGGCCATGTGGGTGACGAACAGATTTACTTCGGACAGAAGGCGCTGCGCCTTCCCGCCAAGTCGGCTCCCGATGCTGTGGCACAAGTTGTTCGTCGATTCGCTGGCGAGCGCCAAGCGGGAGAGACTTTCACAGCATGGCTCGAACGCTCTGGCGGCGCAGGCGAAGTGGGCAAGACGTTGAGAGAGTTCGACGTGGTTCCCACGCCTGACGACGCGCCGCACTACTTCGTCGACTACGACGAAACTGGACCGTATGTTGCCGAGGTGGCCGAATCGGAGTGCGCCACCTGATCATTCATTCTTGTCGCGCAACAAAAAAGTGCGATGTCAAGGAACCAAATAGATGATGGTTCGTCGATTGCGATCTTGATCGGCAACGGTCTTGCCGCTGGAAACCGCACCTGATGCGCCGGCCATCTGAAGTGAGAACGGCCCATCCACACCATAGGACTGCAGGGCAACTTGGGTCACTGCTGCGCGACGTCGGGCCAGCTCGGTTTGGG
Source organism: Ilumatobacteraceae bacterium (assembly GCA_044376595.1). Taxonomy (GTDB): domain Bacteria; phylum Actinomycetota; class Acidimicrobiia; order Acidimicrobiales; family Ilumatobacteraceae; genus F1-20-MAGs119. The sequence continues at coordinate 1,978 of JBILKS010000055.1, forward strand.
CCTCTTTGTCGAACGTGAGATTGCCGGTGTAACCAACGATCGCGATGGCGCGAGCACTCTTTGCTTGCTTGGCGTGGGACTTCACGAGGGTTGCGGACGATTCCTTCATTCGGGCTGTGCCGCCCTCGAAGTAGAGAGGATCGAGCTCGACAATGGGATTCCCCGCCGCGCCCTTCTGTGAAGTCGACTTGAGAACTCGGGTGGTGATGACGCGAAGATTCCCCTTGGTGGCACGGCTCACCACGTATGCCTTGCAGAACCCGGGCTGGATGAAGACCAAGTATCCACCCGCTGGGATGCAGGTGTTTGATGTTCCCGAAACGACAACCGTCTGATTCTGTTCGGCCGTTGTCACAACGTGCAGCGCAGACAGGGCCTTCACCGATGTGGGAAGCGTGGTGTACACGGTGGGGTCCGGCTCGTTGGTGGCCACCTTGTCCGGCACGACGGTTGTTGTGGTGGTTTTGGGTGTGCGTTTTTTGACGGTTGTTGTTGGGGCGATGGTTGTTGTGGTGGTGGTTTTGGGTGTGCGTTTTTTGACGGTTGTTGTTGGGGCGATGGTTGTTGTGGTGGTGGTTTTGGGTGTGCGTTTTTTGACCGTTGTTGTTGGCGCGACGGTTGTCGTGGGTGATTTTGTCCGCGTGATGGCTTCGTTGGCGCCGACCGGAGGAGTGCCCGGTACGCCGTTTCCGGCGAAATAAACGCCGTAGAACTTTCCGGCATCGACGCGTACGTTGCGGAAGGGCATGTCGACCCATCCGAAGTCGGCTGCGCTGAAGGTCTTCCCGTTCCACGACGTTGCTGACGGGCACGTCGACAAGTTGAGTTTCACCGTGGAAATCGGTCCGGTTCCCGCAAGTGCGGAAGCATCGGGCGTGAGTTCATAGAGCAATGCGTACAAGTTGAGTGAGTTGGCGCCCCAAGGAACCAGGCACGTCATGCTCATCTTGAATCCGGAGAGCGCGCCACTGGATGCAGATGCAAAAACCTGACCGAAACTGTGGATATTGAAGCAATCGAACAGCGTGACGGGAACTTTGCCCCCGCCGGTATTCCCCGCTGCTGGCGAGTTGCAACCGGCATTTTGCGGTCCGGAGGAGGTGTACGTAGTGGGGTTGGCCCAGGTGATCCAGTTCCCCGAGTGCTCCACCGTTGGCTGGACAACTCCGCCCACGCGGTAAGAAAAGACGAAGTTGCATCCGGTGCTTGCTGCAGTGAAGTTGGCACCACCACAGTTGTTGAGGCTGATGCTGTCGGTATTCAAGAACGATGCGGTGTATCCGCCGGGTGCGCTTGCCCGATCCCACGAGAAGTCGAATCCGATGTTGACGCCATTCGGGCCGGCACCACTGGCATTGGCCTCACGCTCGGGAGAAGAGATGCCGACGAGAACAAAAGCAGCAAGAAGCCCGAGACAGACACCTAGCCTGCTCGAGACTGCCAACCATCGGCGGTTCATGAAACAAATGTTTAGTCGGGCGATAAGGGCAGGGTAAAGGCAATGCGGCTGGAACGGGTGGCTCCCTCTCTTTTTGTTCTCCTGTGGAGCACCGGCTTCGTCGTGGCTCGCTACGGAACCAACGATGCGGGGCCTTTCACTTTTCTCGCGGTGCGGATGTTCCTGGCCGGCGGGATCCTGTGGGCGATAGCCGAAATTTCTCGCGCTCCACGGCTGGGCCGGGTTCACATCGCGCCAGCGATGGTGGTGGGTGTTTGTATGCACGCCCTCTATCTGGGAGGGGTTTTCTTCGCCGTATCGAAGGGATTGCCGTCAGGAGTCAGCGCGCTGATCGCAGGTCTGCACCCTGTGGTGACATCGATCTTTGGCCATCTCCTCCTGCGGGAACGTTTGAGAGTTGTGCAGTGGGCCGGCGTTGCCTGCGGCATGTCGGGAGTCGTCTTGGTCCTGATCGAGCGGAGCAGTGTGAAGTCGGCAAGTGTCGGTGCATTGACCTTGACCGCGATGATCATTGCTGTGGTGGGAATGGCCGGAGGGACACTCACGCAACGCGCGCGGGGAAAGTCGATGCCTCTGCTGCGGGGTACCGCACTCCAATATCTCGCTGCGGGGTGCGCACTTTTGCCACTTGCGTTGTTCAAGGAGAAATGGGACATGCAGAGCACCGCACGAAATTGGTTTTCGCTTGCATGGGCCGTGGGAGTTCTATCGATCGCGGCAGTGCTGTTGATGATGTTGCTGCTGAGTCGTCATGCCGCAGCCAAGGTGAGCAGTCTGTTCTTCCTTACGCCAGCGCTCAGCACGATTGAGGGAGCAATCTTGTTCGACGAACGACTGGGTGCCTTGGCGGTCGTTGGATTGGCCGTTGCGTTGGCTGGCGTCTGGATGACCAGTCGTCAGCCAGCCGTTACACCGTCACCGAGGTGAGATCCGGTCCGGCGACGATTTTCCCGTTGAAAAATGCCGAAGCGGGCTGACACCACTCGATCTCGGTGCCAACGGGCGGCGCCGGCACGAAGTGAGTCAGCACCAGATGTTTTACGTTGTTGCGCGCCGCAGTTTGTCCGGCCTGCTCGACCGTCGAGTGGTAGTCAAGGATGTCGAGGAGGCGCCCTGATGCCGGTGCGGGCAACATGTCGCCGAGTGCGCGAACCATGTCTTCTCGCAGAACCGTCTGTACGTATACGTCGGCATCGCTGCACATCTGGTCGAGCTCGGCGCAAGGCACGGTGTCGCCGGCCAGTGCGGCAACTTTGCCGTCGTGTTCGATGCGGTAACCGATGGTCGGCGCAACGGGTCGGTGATCGGTGCGATGCGCAGAAACGTTGACTCCGGCAATGGTGAGAGTGTCTCCCGGGTTCACCTCGATGACGTCAACTTTCATTCCGCCGACCGTCCGTAGGTCGGCGTGGTGTGCGAGTCGGTACTCCTCGTCGAGGGCGAGCATGGCGAGCAGAGCCTCCACCACACGGCGAGTTCCAACCGGGCCCACGATGCGCAGTGGCTCGGATGCGGGAGAGGTGATCCAACGTGTGGTGACGACATCGTTCAGGTCGCAGATGTGGTCGCTGTGCAGATGGGTGAGCAGCACGGTGTTGATGAATGCCGGAGGTACGCCGCACGCGGCAAGCCGCATGACGCAGGCGCGACCAGAGTCCACGAGAATCTGTTGGCCACCCGCTTCGACCAATGTCGAGGGGCCGGCTCGGAATGCGTCGGGCAGCGGACCACCAGTTCCCAAAAGAGTGATTTTCACAGTGCCTCCCGTTCGCTGGGGAGGATTATGTCACATTTACTGCCAAAGGTTTGCGCGCCGCTAGGCGGTGATCTGGGCTCTCGGCGCGCAAATGCACTCGGCTTCGCCGGGGCTGGGAAGCAGTGGGCCGAACATGGCTCCGTAGGTGCTGAAGATCGCGGCCAGCACCGCGGTGTTGAACGAGAGGCATTCGGAAGTGTGAACGATGTCGTCGACGGCCTTCTGGCGTTGCATGCCATGAATGTAGGGACAGGTCCGACGGACATGTCGAGAAGCACTTTGCTTTCGCCGGTCGTTCACGCACTTTTCACCGGTCCTTTTCCAGCCCGTACTTCTAGAGTTGAGCAAATGGTGCCACTGGGTTCACTACAGGCTTTCGCGGTGGCCTCGTTCTTGTTGCTCATCATTCCGGGTCCCGCGGTCATCTACATCCTGAACCGCAGTGTCTCCGACGGACGTGAAGTCGCCCTTTCGGCAGTGGCCGGACTGGAACTCGGGAACTTCATGCACGTGATTGCCGCAAGTGCGGGACTCTCGGCAGTTCTTGCCGCATCCTCTGCGGCTTTCAACACGGTGAAGTGGTTGGGCGCGGGCTATCTCGTTGTTGTCGGTATGCGGACCCTGCTGGTTCGTCCCACGAGCCTCACCACAACGGTGTCGTCGATGCCGCGATCACGGGCATTTCGTCAGGGTTTCGTTGTCAACACGTTGAATCCCAAGGTGGCACTCTTTTTTCTGTCTTTTCTTCCGCAATTCATTGATCCGGATCGCGGGGCCGCTTGGTTGCAGTCGTTGCTGCTTGGGATCGTGTTCGTGGCGATCGGCGCCGTCACGGATTCCACTTATGCGATCACAGCCAGCTCGTTGCGTGCAATCCTGCTGAAAGGTCGCGCACTTCCCTTCGTTCAACGGTGGGTTGCAGGGTCTGTGTTTGTACTTCTCGGTGTGATGGCGGCCGGAGCCTCAACCGAGGGTTGAGCACTACTGCTTGGCAGAAAATTCGCGGAAAGCGGCAAACGCTCTCGGGCCAAAAACGGTCCCCGGCCCTCCATTCATCGAAATGGCCACTCCGATCATTTCTGCCACTTCTGCTTCGGTGGCGCCATTGCGCACCACGCCACGTGCATGTGCCGCGATGCAGCCGTCGCAATGGGTGGTGATGGCAATGGCCAAGGCAATCAACTCTTTGGTTTTCGCATCCAGCGCACCGGCCTTGAATGCGGCGGCGTGCATGGCTCCGAAGCCCTTGTAAACGTCGGGAATCGCGTTACGAAGATCCTTGGAGATGGGATTCAACTCCTCCTGCACTCCCGGGCCGTACGAGTGGGAGTGGGTGTGCTCGGAGAGTGGCGCTGCGTCGCTCATGGCTTCAGTCAACCACATAGCCTCACCACATGATCCCGCTGATCCTCAATGCCGCCGGCACTCTTGTCATGGTTGGCGTCATCTGGTTCGTCCAACTCGTTCATTACCCGCTCCTTGCGCTCATCGGGACAGATCGCGCCGCCGAAGTTGCCCGCGAGCATCAACGTCGAACCGGATGGGTGGTTGGTGCACCCATGGCGGTGGAGGGGGTGACCACGCTGAT
>JBILKS010000056.1:0-6737 GCA_044376595.1 Ilumatobacteraceae bacterium
TGCCCATGTACCGAGCAGTCCGCAACGACGTGGGGCGCCGCGCCTCAATTCGATCGCGTCGCTCGTTCGAAGACGGTGACCATGTGAGGATTGTTCCTGCCCTCACTTTTGCGTGGGAACAATGACCACCGGAATCGCGCTGTGCTTCGAGATGTAGTCGGCCACTGAACCCAACAAGAGCCCGGTGAGCCCACCATGGCCCCGGGCACCGACAACCAAAAGATCGATGTTGGCAATTTGCAGGGCGGTGCGAGCATCGCCCTGGATCAAGTCTTTCTTCAGCATCACTTCGTGTTCGGTGGCGAAAGGGAGGTACTTGTCGAATTCGCCGTCGAGCAAGGCCGCCGCCCCCGAGTCATCGAGCGTGTACACCGCCCCGAGCTCGCTGCCGTACACGTACGGGTGCCACACGTGAACCAGGATCACCGTGTCTCCGGGTTGTGAGTTTTCGATCGCCCAAGTCACCGCCTGGTGCGCATTGTCCGACCCATCCGTGCCGACCGCAATGCGGTGAGCGTGGTGACGATTCCTCATTTTTCCAGCCTTTCTGTTCGCGTCAGCCTAAGAAGATGCCGGTACCCGACACCACGGAGAAGTGTCCCGAGACTTGACGAGGGACAACCATCCTTATACCCTAGGGGGTATGTGTAGAAGGATCAGTTGCAAGCAATGTGGCAAGCCAACATGGGCCGGATGTGGTGCCCACGTCGAGCAGGTACTTGGCGACGTGGCTCAGGCGGATCGTTGCCGCTGCGCCACATCGGCGAACGCAAAGAAGATCGGGGCGAAGAAGTCGGGATTCTTCGCCACAGTGTTGGGGCGCGGAGGCAGCAAATGAAGACGTCGAAACGAAGTCTGAACATTGTCGTCGCACTTGTTGCCCTGGGATCTGTCGGCTTGGCCGCCTGCACTGACAACGATGTTTCGTCGAACACAGTCACGGCGGACGCGGCGCAGTCGCCAGCCGTTGGCCAGGTCACCATCATCGACGTTCGCACGCCGGCCGAGTTTGCCGAGGGGCATCTCGAGGGGGCCGTCAATCACAACGTCGAAGACGGAACCCTGGCAAGTGTGCTCACAGGACTCGATCCTGCGGCCGAGTACGTGGTGTATTGCCGCAGTGGAAACAGGTCGGCTGTGGCGGCCGAACTCATGGCCGGTGCAGGATTCGCAAACGTCTCCAATCTCGGGTCGGTCGCCGAAGCCTCTGCAGCCACGGGATTGCCCGTCGTCACCGGGTGAGATGCTCCAAGAGAACATCGATGTCGGCCGTGGCGACGCCGATGGATTCGTCGGCGATACCGAAAGGCAACATCAGCAACTTGCCGTGCAGCATGCTGCCGCACGAGTACACCACGTTCGGCACGTATCCGTTGCGCTCGTGTTCCTCGGGAGCGAGCAACGGAGCATCGAGCGTGCCGATCACCCGCAACGGATCGTCGAGATCCAGCAGCATCGCACTGATGCTGTAGGTGCGCATGGGTCCGACCGCATGGGTCAGTACCAGCCAGCCTGCCTCTGTTTCGATGGGTGAGCCGCAGTTGCCCAACTGAATCAATTCCCACGGGCGGGCGGGAGACTGCAGCAGGGCGCGGTCTTCCCAGTACTCGAGGTAGTGCGAAAATGTCAATGAGTTGGTCTCGTGGTCGGCCCGGGACAGCGCCACGTACTTGCCGTCGATCTGACGAGGAAAGATCGCCAGACCTTTGCCCATCGCCGCTGGGCCGGAGAGTGGGGATGCATCGAAGGTGCAGAAGTCTCGTGTTTCGAGCAACTGCTGTGAAATTGAGAGGCCGTCGAAGGCCGTGTAGGTAGCCAGATACGTGACGGTGTCGTCGGGTCGCACGAAGCGGGTGAACCGCGCATCTTCCATGCCGCGCCACTCGGCGGCTGCACGCGGCCACAGGATGCGTTCCGAGAGGTCGGATTCGAGGGGAAAGGATGTGCAGTAGTTGCGACCTGCGATCGATCGGAAATGATCCACCGAGGTTTCTGCACCGCGATATGTGTCGCGGTCGTGCAGCAGCAGGTTCAGGCGGTGTTCCAACTCCGCGACACTGAAGGTGCTCCCTAGACCCTCCAGTACGTACTTTGCGTTTTCCCCGAAATCATCGAGCGTGCCCAGCAAACCAACGAACGACATGTATTCGAGCTGTGAGTCTTCATGCTGGCCTGCAGTGAGGTGCGGGTGGGATTCGTCGACCTGGACGGTGCCGGTGGGTCCGATGATTCCGGTGCGAAAGCCGATGGACGACCGATGCCCCTCGCCAATGCACCGTACGCTCATGACGAATCGCGCAGATCCCACGGGAACACCTTCTTGATTCGGATGCAGAACCACGGACGGATTGCTGAGGGCGGCACCTTCCACGGAGAACTCGTGGGTGAAAAACGCACCGATCAATCGCCACCGTTCGTCGGAGATGTGCACATCGGGTTTGATCCGGTTCGCCACCTTGTGTGCGTGAGCATCGAGATACAGGTGAAAATCAGGGTGCCGATGGGAGAATCTGGTCGTCACATCGTGAAGGGTGGCCGAGACCTGATCGTCGGTGAGGGAGAGCACCCTGTTGATGACGGTGCTGGTGCGTGATTGTTTCGATCCGAAGTCTTCGAAGCCAGCGACGAACATCATGGACAGCACACGAGACCTGTCGGCAGTGAGATGTTGTCCGGTTCGCGTGGCCAGTGGCGGCGGTATCCAAGGTTCGATCGTGGCGTGTTCCATCTATCGACTCAGAGCCGCACCGTGTTGAGGAGGCGTTCGTACTGCATCGTTGCAATCATCGACAATGTGGACTCCGCACCTTGGTTCAGATTGACTCCGTTCGGTTCCAATCCGTCAAAGCCACCGTGGCTCTCGAAATCGATCATCGGTATTCCGGTGTCGTTGTTGCCGAGGAACCAGCTGACAGCCAACTCGATTCCGTCGCACCATTCAGGGTCGCCTGTGATGGCGTACGCACGTGCACAGGCATCGGCGATTGCCCACACCTCGACGGGCTGTTGGTCGAAGGCCGGTTGAGGGTCGTGGGGGTGGCGACCCCCAACCGGCGTGACAGAGAGATGCCCGTTGTGGGTTTCTCTGTCGATCAGCCAGCGCAGCATGTGCAGGCCAACCTCGATGTAATCAGTCGAATGCAACGCACCGCCGGCCGCAATCAGCGCCTCCGGCACCAGGGCATTGCAGTAGGTCAGCCGTTCTTCCGGCCAGTACCAGTCGTCGCCGTTGGTCAGTCCGGCCAGGATCATCTTGGCAGTGTCATCAAGAAAATTCGCGGCGGTCTCGTGGTCTTCGTCACCCTCCAGTACTGCCGCAGCGCCCAAGGCACCGTGGCTCATGGATCTGATCGATGGCGCTCGATGTACGACCGCATTGTTGAATGCCATCAGTGAACGGTGACGCATGAGGCCCGTGTAGCCCCGTGTGCTGGCAAGTCCCAGTGCCCACAACGAGCGACCCCAGCAATCGTCGGTGGTTGCGTCGTCGAGCCAAATGCGTTCGAAACTCAAACGGTTCCGAAAACGACCGTCTTGTGCTTGGGCGTTCAGAACGAACTGCACGCCGATTCGCGCCAAGATGTCGGAGCCCGCAGCATTGCCCTTGTCCTGCAGTGCAACAACCGCGAGTCGCGCGTTGTCGTCGGTGCAGTAGCCGTGCGCAAAGCGAGGATGACGCCCCTTGGCATGTTCGAGAATCCCCTGGTCGTCGGTCAACCGAGAAAGATGGCGGAATGTCAACTTGCCTGGATTGTTGTCGAGCAGCATCATGACATCACCCGTTGTGGCGCGGTGAGATTCATTGCCAGCGACAGATATTGCTGGGCGATATGTGACCAACTGTGGGCAGGCGCCAGTTTTGCCGCCGCGCGGGACAATGCCAAGGCATGGTCGGGTTGTGTGGCGACCTTGTGCATCGCTCCGGCCAATGCATCGACGTCGCGATGGGAAACAACCACACCTGCTCCGTGGGCCAGCAACTCTTCGGCGTGAGGGAAACGCGTGGCAATCACCGGTCGACCCGCAGCCACCGCATCGACCAAGACACCCGAGGTGATCTGATCGTCGGAGTCGTAGGGAAGAACCACGCAGGTTGCACGTCCGATGAGATCCAGAAGCGAGGGCAACGAACGGTATGTCGAGTCGAACGACACCATCGACCCGACACCTTGACTCAAGGCCCGAGAAGCAAGCATGTTGCGGTACGCCTCGCCGGAGTGCTCCAGTACCTTGGGGTGTGTCCGGCCGGCAATCACGTAATGCGCGTTGACGCCCAGCCGATTCAGGATCGCCATTGCATCAATCACCCATTCGATTCCCTTGCCGGGGCCCAGCAGTCCCCATGTCAGGAATGTCGGAACCCGCGAGGACGGCGGGGCGAGAGTATGCGGCACGGTTGCACCGTGTGCGATGGTCGTCACCTTGTCGCGGTCGACGTCGTAGAGATCAATCAATCTGTTCCGTGCCGATGCGGTCATAGTCACCGCCGCAGACGAGAGATGCACGACCTCTTCGAGTACGTGGCGTTGGTTCGGCGTCGGTTTCAACGGCACAGTGTGCAATGTGGTGATCGAAGGGCGCTCGACCGCCTGCAAGACATCGAGCACCTCGCTGCCGTCGGGGCCTCCGTAGATGCCGTACTCGTGCTGAACCAGCGCGCAGTCGTACTGATTCAGACGACTCACCACCACCGCACGGGAGGCTGGAGAGTTGGGCCGGAGGTGGGCAACCACGTGGGCGTTGTCTGTGGGCTCTCCGTCCACGATTGAGCGAACCACGCCGATGTCCCGAACCCCGATGGAATCGAGGCCCGTCGCCAACGCCGCGGCAAACGTGGCCAAACCACACGCGGTGGGTGGATACGTGCTGACCAAAGCCAACGAAGTCATGATTCTGTCCTTTCTCTGGATGATCTATTGGGCGAAACGGAGAACCTGATGGCCAAGCCGATGAGCGTGAGTACGACAAAGCCAACGAACAGGAGGCGAAGGGGCAATCGGATCACGGCAACGCCGGTGGCAGGGAGATCGCTCGGAAAAAGAACCAGGAAGTCCTCGTCGGGAAGAGTCGAGCTTGGACCCGGATAGACGGTTTCGTCTTCCATCGCTGGCGTTGTCGTGACGGGGATCGTCGACGTCGACTCTGCAGGAGAGGCCATGGTCGCCTGCGCTGCCGGACTGCCCAGCAGGGGCAGGGTCACAGAGAGCGTCACTGCGAAGAGCACAAACACACCACCACTCGTCTTCTTCACGAACCCTCCAACGCTGTCGAGCTGATCGAAGTCCGGGATCAGAAAATCTGTTGTGACAACGAGCAAGGTAGTGGTGTCGAGGATGCGTAGCAATCAACAGGCGTACTTGGAAGTGTGATCGCAGAACATCAATGCTCTTCGTAGGGTGAACCACATGAAGCGGTCACTCTGTCTGTCATTGGGCCTCGTGCTGTTGCTTCCGATGAGTGTCAATGTTTCCTCGTCTGTTTCCTCATCTGTTGTCTCGTCTGTTTTCTCGTCCGCAACGGAAGCAAAAGGCGGATATCGGCGCGTGGTGCTTTCGCCACCTTTCGGCACGCCGTCGAGCGGAATCATCGTGACGATGACCGAAAAGGAAATCACCGTGGTGCGCCGTATTCAGGCCCAGATCGATGCGTACAGGGAGATCTTCGACACGGATAGGCCGCGGCTCAAATGGCGCATAGAGAGGTCTGTTGCCGGGTCGGCGACATTTCGACTGTCGCGAACCGTCTTGTGGTCCCTGGAGAACGTCTTTGAAGCCGCAGGATGGTCAACAACTCGCAGTGTGACCGTGATCGTGGCGCGCAGCCAGGCTTTCATCGAACGTGAACTTGCCGCGATCAACTGCGTCCCACTGACTCTCGAGCAAGAAAGGCAATATCTGATGGGTGCGAGTGTGTGCAACCACAGAGCCATCGTGATCAACCTCACAGGCTATTTCTTTCTCACGAGCGTACTTGATCAGTTGACTGTGGAGTTGGAGACGCGGAGAGAGCCTTCACTTGCGACAACCGATTATCGAGTTGTCGACCGAAACATCTCGGGGCTGGCACACGAGTGGACCCATGCCATTCGTAACTGGGTGGTCAACGGTCGGATACCCAGCGACGAGCCTGCGTGGTTGCGAGAGGGCTTCGCCGAGGTCATGGCCACTGTCGCCAGGGCCGTCGCATTCGCTGATACCAGCAACTATCGCACGTTCCATCTCATCCGCATGCGCGAGTTTTCGGATTGGGAAACACGCTGCAACGGATCGCTCACGAGCTACAGGGTCCGAACGAATGGTTACAACGGTTGCGAGTATTACTTTGGCCCCGTTGCCGTGGAGCTGTTGCTGGCTGATTATGGCGGTCTCGAGAAAATGGTGAAGTTGCTCGAGCTCAGTGGCGACGGCATCACGTTTCAAAATGTTTTTCGAAACGTCTACGGAATCACCCTTGATGAGTTCGAGTCAAGAGCAACTGACTACATCCGCCAGATCGTCGTTGCTGATGGAATGAAGAAGTGATGTGTCGAAATAATGAAAAGAGACATCGTCCATTAGGTACGAATGTCTCCTGACAAAGGTCGTGGCGTGGGCTTCAATCTCTTCTACTGGAAACCATGCCAAAACAGGAGAAGACACAATGATCAATACCATTATTTGCGACGACCACGCGATGATCAGGGAGGCTCTGCCTCTGGTTCTTTCGCGCGATGAAGACATCAATGTGGTGGGAACAAA
>JBILKS010000057.1:0-6706 GCA_044376595.1 Ilumatobacteraceae bacterium
TCTGCCCGATAGCCGTGGCATTCCAGCAAACGACGGGTCTGCTCTCTCATGGGATATGCGGGCGAGCATCCGCCGCCCTCGGAAGGACTGAAGATTTCGTTCGAGACGATTTGGGATCCGTCAGAATCCACAATCTCGCGAATGGACCGAATCCGGCGATTGCCTTCCTCATTGGAGACGTAGATCACGAAATGAACTGCACTCGCAATGAGCAGATTCACGGTGTCGACGGGAAGCCCGGTGGATGCCATCGATACGTAAGCCGCCAGCTTGGGAAAGACGGAACGTGTGCTGTCGGCATGCATCGTGCACATGGAGCCGTTGTTTCCCTGACTCATTGCCATCAACATCGGAAATGCCTCGGCGCCGCGAACTTCGCCCACAATCACTCGATCCGGATCCATACGCAGAGCCATCCGCGTGAGGTCAGCCATGGTGATTTCACCATGGCCCTCGATGTTCGCTGGTCGCGCCTGAAGTGCATCATGATCGGGATGGAGGTCTTCGAACCGTTCGATCCCGAGTTCGTAGGCGTCCTCAATGGTGATGATTCGCTCGAAGTGGGGAACTTCATTGAGCAACGACCTGAGGAGTGTTGTTTTTCCCGACCCAGTTCCTCCGGCGATGATGATGTTTCGCCTCGCGCGGATTGCGGCAGCCAAGAAGCTTCCGACATTTTCGTCGAAGAGACCCCGACGACGAAGCTCATCCAATGACGAGATCTCGAACCGGTGACGACGGATGACCAGACTTGGATGTTGAGAGACCGACATCGCCGCAAACAATCTCGAGCCATCGGGAAGTTGCAGATTGAGTTCCGGATTGGCGGCGTCGAAACGTTGTTCATTGCGTACCAATCGTGTTGCTGCCCGTCGAATCAACTCGATGAGCTCATCATCCGAGTCAACGACCGGCTCGACCGCCACTCGCGTTCCGTCGCGGCGCTTGATCCACACAGGCGCCGCACCGCGCACGTGGATGTCGGAAATCTCAGGATCTTCCAGCAAGGGTTGCAACCGTCCGAGTCCCAAAACGGATGCAATGACACTCTCGGCTATTCGATCAAATTCGTCGAGAGTGAGCTCAAAGGCCACGGCCCCCTGATCGGGTGCCCGCAGCCGCTCTTCGTTGATGACGTCCCTTGCAAGCTCGATCTCCGCTTGAAGAGAAGGCTCCAACTGCCCTCTGTTGCGGCGTTCAAGTCGGTCTGCGGCAAGTTCTCTGCGCACTCGTTGGGTCAGTTCGGCAACCAGTGCCGCGTGCGCATCCGCCCGGGTTGGAAGGAGCGTCACATGCGAGTGAAGATCATTGTTCATCTTGCACCTCGCCGCTCTGCGAAGCGATGACCAGCTTTGCTCGCGCTGCTGTCACAGACTCCAGAAGGAATTTTTCGGTCGTGCGTAACGTGACCACGTAATCCGCCTGAAGCTCTGTCGGCGGATCAATCGCCCACACCGAAGCTGGCTCGTCGAACTGCTCAGGTGAAGTCTGCGTCGACAGTGCGGGATCCGGTACCAGGGCAACCATGACAACGTCTCCTGGTCGCAACGTTGGAGGCACGTCACCGGCGGGGACCAAAAGCGGTGCCAGAACCTCACCTTCTGCAAGTGGTTCCATTTGCGATGTTGCCGAACGTGCCAGCGGCATCCCCGCCGCCACCGCCATGATCGTGCTTGTTCCCAGAAGTTCGTGAGCCGTCTCGGCAGAGACGAAACTCCGGGCTGCCTCGACATTCATTTCCACGGCAACCAGGTCGTCTGCCGTGATGTGATGTCCCACGGGAATGTTCTGTGCCGCAGCAACTACCTGGGTCATCTCCGGACCTTTGCCCGCAAGTGAGGCGGCGCCGAGCGCACCACCGACAACCAGACACACCCCAAAGGCAATTTCTGGTGTTCGCCGATCTCTCTGTCGCGCCGCAGCGGGACGCAGTGGATTGCCACCACGTTTCACGCGCGACAGACGCGACGACTTCGTTGTCCCTAGTTCTGACTCGGCAGTCCCCAAGAGGTCACGAGACAACGCCGAACGGCGTTCATAGAGGGCATCTCGCGACCCACCCAAGGTTTCTGCAACAGACCGCTCTACCACGGCTGTTCCTTTCCCCTGATTGTGTCGTGTTTTTTCACACCCCCTATGTGTGCACGTGACAGTTGAGCACGGCAATCGCCAGAAATCAACAGGTCTCCCGGAACGCCCCTAGCCTTTGGGGTGATGAGCGTGACAACCCCTCCCGAGACCCTGCCTGCGGCGGGGGATCCGTGCTGGTGCGGCAGTGGCCGCAAGTACAAGCGTTGCCACAAGCCCCTCGAGGGTCGTGTCATTCCCGGCGTGGTCAGCCCCATGAGGTCGGTGCCCGAAGGGGTGGAAAAGCCCCCCTACGCCGAGACGGGAAACGTCCCGCGCTGGGACGAAGACCGGGTCAAGTCACCCGAGGTCATCGAGCGCATGCGGTACGCATGTGACATGGCGGCCGACATTCTGCGACTCGCCGGCGAAATGGTGCGTCCGGGTATCACCACCAACGACATCGACATCTTCGTCCACGATGAAACAGTGCGCCGCGGCGCATACCCAAGCCCGTTGAACTACCACAACTATCCGAAGAGTGTCTGCACCAGTCTGAACGAAGTGATCTGTCACGGCATTCCCGACTCGACCATGTTGAACGACGGCGACATCATCAATCTCGATGTCACTTGCTTCGTCAAGGGCGTCCACGGTGACACCAACGCAACCTTCTTTGTTGGCAACGTGAGCGACGAGAACAAGTTGCTGGTGAAAGTCGCCGAGGAGTGCATGTGGAAGGGCATCGAGGCCGTGGTGCCAGGCCGTCCGCTGAGCGACATCGGCAAGGCAATCGAAAATCACGCCAAACAACACCGCATGGGTGTCATTCGTGCGTTCATCGGTCATGGCATCGGCGAGCAGTTCCACTCCGACATCCAGGTGTTGCACTACTACGACGCACGCAACTCCATGATCATGAGACCCGGAATGACCTTCACCATCGAGCCAATGATCAGTCTCGGTACGTGGCAACACAAGATGTGGGACGATGATTGGACGGCGGTTACCGCCGACGGAAAGTGGACCGCGCAGTTCGAACACACGGTTCTCGTCACAGAGACGGGCGTGGAAGTCCTCACCGCCAAGGGCGCCGTGTCGCCGTCGGCTCCTTGGACACGTTGAAAAGATCCGGGGGGATTTCATGCTCGACAATGACCGATACATTCCGTTCACGCGCGACGAGTGGGCCGACCTTCGTGCGGCTACTCCACTCACGATTCGCGAAAAAGACCTGGCTGCTTTGCGGGGCATCAACGAGAGCATCGACCTCGACGAAGTGGCCGCGGTCTACCTGCCTCTCACCCGTTTGTTGAACCTCTACGTCAGTGCCACACAAAATCTCCACAAGGTGTCGGCGACCTTCCTCGGAACGATGTCGCCCAAGGTCCCCTACGTCATCGGCGTAGCCGGGAGCGTGGCCGTGGGAAAGAGCACGTTTGCTCGTATTCTCCAGGCACTTTTGGCTCGCTGGCCCGAGCATCCGAAGGTCGACCTCATCACCACCGACGGCTTCCTCTTCCCCAACGAAGTGCTGGAAGAGCGCGGCATCATGAATCGCAAGGGTTTCCCCGAGAGCTACGACACCAAGCAGTTGCTGCAGTTCTTGCGCGAGCTGAAGGCCGGCCATCCCGAAGTCACCGCGCCGGTCTACAGCCACGTCGAGTACAACATCGTTCCCGACCAACACATCACGGTTCGCCAACCCGATATTCTGATTCTCGAAGGACTGAACGTGCTCCAGGTGGGCACCGACTCCAACGAGTTCGTCTCCGACTACTTCGACTTTTCGATTTATGTGGATGCCGACGAGCAGGACATTCAAGGCTGGTACATCGAGAGATTCCACGCCCTTCGACAAACGGTGTTCCAGGATCCTCAGAGTTTCTTCCGTCACTTTGCGGACCTCACTGACGAAGAAGCAACCCAGGTGGCCAAGGGTATTTGGGCGGAGATCAACGGATTGAACCTCCGGGAGAACATCGATCCCACGAAGACTCGCGCTTCGTTGGTGATCAACAAGGGACCGAACCACCGCGTCACCAACGTGGCGCTTCGCAAACTCTGACCGTCACACTCCGGCGCGGCGCCGGAAAATCAGCGGTGAATTGCGTTGAGGTAGTTGTACACGGTGATGCGCGACACGTTCATCGCATCCGCAACATCTTCCACTGCCCTGCGGAGGATGAAAGCACCGCGATCGTCGAGCAACCGAATCGCCTTCTGCTTGTCGTTGCGCGACAGATCTTTCAGTGATCCGTTGAGTTCTTTCTCAACGTTCTCTATGAGACGATCGAGCGCCCCGTGAAGTGCGGGCATGCGAACGGCGGCAACGACATTGCCTTCCCATTTCAGCGGGATGTCACTTGGCAGCATTTCTGTCGCACCGACGAGTGTCGCACCGACTGCCTCAAGTATCGGACCAACCGCATCGATCAAAGGGTGTGCAGGAACCGTCATGCGCCGGAGTTCTCCACGTGGACACTCACATGCGTGGCACCGTTCTTGTAGGCGGCTTCGAGAAGCGCACCCACCATGGCCGGCACTTTCTCGACCGGCGCCGAGAATGCTGTACCGAACGGCCCGAACTCGACACTTGCACCGAGTGCCTCGACCGCAGCCACGGCGGCGGTCACGTGCAAACCCGGGACGCCCTCGACAAACGGCTCGATGGTGAACTCGACGGACAACATGTCTCCTCCTCGAACTCGATGGTACTCAGTCAGGAAAGACGGGTGAAAAGGTCCGGAAGGAACAGCGAAACGCTGTCGGGGAGAAACCTGTCACGGTCAAGGCGTCCCCGCAGTTCCG
This sequence comes from Ilumatobacteraceae bacterium, assembly GCA_044376595.1. Classification (GTDB taxonomy): domain Bacteria; phylum Actinomycetota; class Acidimicrobiia; order Acidimicrobiales; family Ilumatobacteraceae; genus F1-20-MAGs119. The sequence goes on from JBILKS010000057.1 coordinate 4,879, forward strand.
GCAGGTCAACCCACAGAAACTCGGCCACTTCCCCGTCACGTGCCTCGATCGGCCCGCTGTGAACCAAGTGGTAGCAGTGACCGATCAGCGATACATCGGCATCGTCGTACGCGCCCGACCCCAGAAACACCGGATCACCGTTGTCGATGCCCACCTCTTCGGCAAGCTCGCGCCGAACGGCACTGCCGTAGGTCTCACCTGCAGCCACCACACCCCCGACTGCGATGTCCCACCAGCCGGGCCAGAGATCCTTGGTGTCGCTGCGCCGATGGATCAGCAGTTTTCCATCGGGCGATGTCACCGCAACGAAGACTGCGCGGTGTCGAAGGATGCCCGCCCTCATCTCGCCACGGGTGACACGACCAACGACGTTGTCGTTGGCATCCACAAGATCCACGTATTCGACAGGACCATCAACAGCCACCTGAGAAGTGTGCCAGCATTGCGTCATGTCCGTAGACGCATTGATCGAACAGCACGGCAGGAGCGATGAGCTGAAAGAGCAGGCCCTCTCCTTTCAGGACGACGCCGTGGCTCTTCGCCGCTCCCTCCACCGACACCCCGAGATCGGGAACGATCTTCCGGTCACCCGCGAGCAAGTGCTCCAAGAGCTCCAAGGCCTTCCTCTCGACATCACCCTGCACAAGACCACCAGTGGCATAGCGGCACTGCTGACGGGCGACAAACCAGGACCCACGGTTCTGCTCCGCGGAGACATGGATGCGCTTCCGATGCCCGAAGACACCGGCCTCGATTTCGCCTCGGTGAACAAGAACATGATGCACGCCTGCGGCCACGACACCCACACCTCGATGCTGGTTCAGACGGCGCGTGTACTTGCCGAACGCAAGGCCGACATCACCGGTCGGGTTCTCTTCATGTTCCAACCCGGAGAAGAGGGATACGGCGGCGCAAACTTCATGCTGGAAGAGGGACTGCTGGATGTGCCACGACACTCCGACGGTAGCGAGTCACCTATCACGGGTGCTTTTGCAATGCACATCACATCGGCAATACCCGTCGGAATGGTGGCCATCAAGGGTGGCTCTCTGATGGCGTCCAGCGATGAACTCAGCATCGTGATTCGCGGATCGGGTGGCCACGCATCCGAGCCACACCGTACCGACGATCCTGTGCCCATCGCTTGCGAGATCGTCCAGGCCCTGCAGACAATGGTCACTCGTCGAATCGACGCATTCGACCCCACGGTGGTGACGATCACGAAGATCTCCGCCGGCACCGCCTTCAATGTCATCCCCGAAACGGCAAAAATTCAGGGAACCATCCGTGCCGTGAGTGCAAAAACACGCAGCAAGGTCCACCAGAACATCACTCGATTGGCAGAGGGAATCGCCGCGGCACACGGCATGTCGGCTGAAGTCGAGTTGAACCTCGGATACCCAGTCACGGTGAACGACACGGGTTTCGCATCGTTCGCCACCGACGTGGCAACAACCATCCTTGGCGAGGGAAAAGTTTCGCAAATGCCTCACCCTGTGATGGGGGCCGAAGATTTCAGCTACGTGCTCGAGCGCATACCGGGTTCGATGATGTTTCTTGGTGGGACTCCCGCCGGCATGAGTCCCGGTGCGGCTGCTCCGAACCACTCGAACAAGGTGATGTTCGACGAAGATGCCATGGCGCTCGGTGTCTCCATCTATGCAGGTATGGCACTGCGCCACCTCGGCGTACGACTCAGCTGATCGTCACTTGATAACGAGTGCGTTGGGTGGCGATGCCACTCCCGACGGCAAGTTCAGCGGAGCCGACGTGAAAAACCCGCTGTAGCGGCCATCTTGCGCACAATCCTTCGCCAGTGCATCGAGCA
>JBILKS010000151.1:0-4332 GCA_044376595.1 Ilumatobacteraceae bacterium
GTATCCCGAGCGCGCCGCATTGGTCACGGCTCGACCGGTGATGGCCCTCGTCTCGTTCTGGCCGCTCCAAATGGTGTCGCGGGGTCTCATTTCACTCACCAACGTGATCGTCCGCGGCAAAGGTCTGCAACAGGGTCCCTTCGTGTCGGAACAAGAACTGTTGGGCATCGTGGAAGCCGCCGCACAAGACGAAGTGATCGAGCACGAAGAGCGTGAGCTGATCGAATCGATCATTGAGTTCGGTGACACGGTTGTGCGCGAGGTGATGGTTCCGCGTCCCGACATGGTCACCATCGACCACAACATGACCATCACCGAAGCACTCGACATTGCCATTTCCGAAGGATTCAGCAGACTTCCGGTCATCCAGGAAGGCGAAGAGGACATCGACGTCGTCGGCCTGGCCTATGCCAAAGACCTGATGCGCGCCGAACGCGAGGGAAGGGGCGCTGACATGATCACTGCCCTCATTCGCAAAGTGCGCATCGTTCCCGAAAACAAGCCGGTGAGCCGCCTCATGCGCGAGATGCAAACGGAGAAGTTCCACCTGGCGGTCGTTGCCGACGAGTACGGATCGATCGCCGGAATCATCTCCCTCGAAGACTGTCTCGAAGAACTGGTGGGCGACATCGTCGACGAGTTCGACGTGGAGGAACAAGAAATTCGGCGCCTGCCGAACGGCGACTATCTCGTGGTGGGCAAAACATCGGTGGGCGACGTCAACGATCTCCTCGCCATCCGTGTTCCCGACGACGATTGGGACACCCTTGCGGGATTCGTCTTCAACATGCTCGAGCACGTGCCCGAAGTGGGGGAATACGTGGATCACGACGGTTGGCGTTTCGTGGCCGATCAGATGGAGGGACGCCGGATCTCCGTGATCCGGATATCGGCGCTGTCCGAGAACGAGTAGGTTCGCGTCATGGAAATTTCGTTTGAAGGCAAAGTCGCACTGGTCACCGGCGCATCGAAGGGCATTGGCAAGGCGATTGCAAAGACTCTTGCGGAGAGTGGTGCCAAGGTGATGTTGTCGTCACGAAAAGAAGATCAGCTCCGCGAGACAGCTGCAGAGATCGACGGCGAAACGGATGTCTTTGCGGCGAATGCGGGAGACGTCGACGCGGGCCGCGCCTGCATCGACGCGACTATTGCCCGATTCGGTGGACTCGACATTCTCGTCAACAACGCCGCCACCAATCCCTATTTCGGTGCCAGCCTCGGTGTCGACGAGGCCCGATTCGACAAAACGTTCCAGGTGAACCTTCGGGGTCCCTTGTTCTGGACACAGATTGCCTATGAAAAGGCCCTGAAGGAAAAGCCGGGTGTGATTCTGAACATCGCCTCTGTGGGTGGCATGCGCTCAGAGGTGGGGCTCAGCATTTACAACCTCACCAAGGCCGCGCTGATTCACTTCACGCGGCAACTCGCCAGCGAGATCGGGCCCAATCGAGTGGTGGGCATCGCACCGGGTCTGGTGAAGACCGACTTTGCGGCTGTCTTGGTCGACAACTTTGGTGACGCATTGGCGAAACGACTCCCGATGAAGAGACTCGGTGAGCCCCAAGACATCGCCAATCTGGCGGCTTTCTTGGTGTCCGACGCAGCCAGTTGGATCACCGGTGAGACCTACGTCATCGACGGTGGGGCGGGCGTAGCGAGCGCTGGCTAGGCTCGTCCGCTGGTACGTCAGTCCAGGCGAAGTGTCTCTGACGGCGGTCGATTCGCGGGGGACGCTGTGCGTGCGTCGACCAACCCTGCCTCGTAAGCCACGATGATCGCGGCGGCACGATCACGTGCTCCGAGCTTGGCGAAAATGTTGCTGACGTGTCCCTTGACGGTTCGCTCGCTGAGATGGAGCAAGTGAGCGATCTCGGGGTTAGAGGCGCCTGTTGCAATCAACGTCAGGACCTGGCGTTCTCGCTCGGACAAGTCCTTGAATCCTCGGACGTCGTCACGCGAAACGTATTTGGCGTCTCGGACAGCGTTGAGGACGCGCGGCGTCACGCGTGGATCGAGCCATGCTCCGCCTCGTGCAACCGTGTGGATGGCGGCGATGAGATCGTCTGCAGGGGTGTCCTTCAAGAGAAAACCTGCAGCTCCCGCCTGGAGCGAACCCCAGAGGACGTCGTCGTCGTCGAATGTGGTCAGAACGAGTACTGGTGGGCCACCCATCTCGTGAAGGTGACGCGTCGCGGTAATGCCGTCCATGACGGGCATGCGTATGTCCATGAGAACGATGTCGGGACGCCAGGTCTTCGCCGCGGCGAGGCCGAGTTCACCGTTCACCGCTTCCGTCACAACGCTCATTCCGACCTCAGTCGAGATGATGAATGCGATACCGGATCGCACAAGTGGCTGGTCATCGACGATGATCACTCGGATCTCGTTCGGAGCGTCTGACTCGTGGTCGTTGGCGTTCACAGCGTCTCCTTGACGCATTCGATGGGGAGTTCCGCGGTGACCAGCCAAGTGTTGCGGTTCGTCCGGCCGACCTCGATCGATCCTCCGATCGTGCGGACTCGCTCGGTCATGCCGGTGATGCCGAGGCCTTTGGTGCGTTCGCTCCGATATCGGGGGAGAGCCTCGGACATGCGGTTCTCAACCTTCACGAGCAGCGAGGAGCGGTCCCCGTCGACGTGAACACGAAGCGACACCGGGGCTCCGGGAGCGTGCTGAAGTGAGTTCGTGATGGCTTCCTGGACAATGCGGAAGGCAGTCAGCGACGTCATGACGCCTGCGGTGACGCCATCGATGTCGATTGATGCCTCGACTTGCAGCCCGGCATCGCGGTATTGCGAAACCAGAGAATCGATGTCGGAGATTTGGGGAAGGGGCGCCTCTTCGATCTGGTAGGCCGTTGTGGGAGTGGCTTCGTCATGACGAAGAAGCCCCACGACCTGCCGGATCGAGTCGAGGCTTTCGCGACCGATGTCCTCGGCCCGCTCGAGGGCCATCGCCGCCCGCTGAGGGTCGTTCATCAGAGCGCGACGTGCCCCTGTGACGTGCAGAATTGTGACGGTCAGTGAGTGAGCGATCACATCGTGTACCTCGCGAGCGATTCGAGTGCGCTCCTCGGCGGCAGCGTGTGTTCGCTCGCGTGCGGTTGCGGCGCGCAGTTCGGCAAGAAGCGCGTCCTGCCGGTGCAGAAGCATCCCTGCAAGCCAGGCGACCCCGATACCTCCGAGGAAGTAGATCGTTCCCTCAAACTCGGGGGATTGGTCGACGGCGCAGCCGATCGTCATTCCGGCGGCCGAAGCGAGAGACGCCGCCACGATTCCCCGACCGGTGCGATGGTGAGTGATCCAGACCACTGCGATGATCACCGGAAAAAGTCCGCCGGGGTTGCTGTCGAGAAGCACGATCGCCGCCGCGGGAAGCATTGTCATGGTCAGGAAGAGCACGAGATCGAGGCGTATGCCCGTCGCTTCGAGCGCCCATGGGAGCAGGCCGAGGAGTGCGAAAACGACGGTTATCCAAGTTAACGAGTCCACCTCGCCGAGGATCGCGACCATCGCCGCGACCGTCGCGGCCAACGACATCACCAGAGTGGTGGACAACCGCAATCCACCGAGCGTGAGCGTAGGAGGCTCGTCCATGCCCGAAACCGTATCGGTCTCCGTCCTGCGAGTCATCGGCCCACGGTACGGGTCGTCCAAGGACCCGTAGGACGGTCGCAGAACCGACCACTGAGCGTTGTGGAAGAAGGGTGTCATGCAGCACGATCGGTGTGTGGTTGCCTGCACGACTCTTGGAAAGGACCGCTCATGTTGACTCGACTTGCCCGCTTCACAATCCGCAGAAAGAGGTTGGTACTGTCCTTCACCCTGCTCCTCCTCTTGGTGTCGGGGTTCTTCGGTACCGGCGCTTTCGGAGTGCTGAAGTCCGACGGGTTCAACGATCCGTCCTCGGAGAGCGTGCAGGCAGAGAGCCTTCTGGAGCAACATTTCGGTGGCGGCGAACCCAACATCGTCCTTGTCCTGTCCGCCGATGGTCGTGACGTCGACGATGCATCCCTTGTCTCTGATGGAACGGCGCTCACAGCACGCCTCGAGGCCGTCGAAGGGGTCGAGCAGGTGTCGTCGTACTGGTCTCTCGGACAGCCAGAAGCGCTGAAGAGCGGTGACGGAGACACCGCGCTCGTTCTGGCTCGAGTGGTGGGCGACGAGGATTTCGTCGAGGAACAGATTGCCGTGATCCGCGAGGAGTTCACGGGACCCCAAGGTGGTTTCGAGGTGCTTCTGGGTGGCAGAGATGCCGTGTTTGCGGACATCGGACACACCATCGAGGGAGACCTGCTGCGGGCCGAACTGATTGCGATTCCGCTCACGCTTT
>JBILKS010000058.1:0-6694 GCA_044376595.1 Ilumatobacteraceae bacterium
TGAGCGATCGCTCACCACCCGAGAGGAGCGACAGCTTCTTGACGTTCTTTCCGCCCGGCTTTGCTTCGACTTCAATGCCGGTATTCAACAGATCTTCGGGCGAGGTGAGGGTCAACCTTCCCACACCACCGGGGAACAACATCCCAAAGAGATCCTGGAAGTTCGCCGCAACATCGGTGAAGGCAGTGCCGAACACCGACTGAATCTCGTCGTCGACAGCCTTGATGACCCGCAACAACTCGCGCCGGGTACTGCGAACGTCCTCGAGCTGCGACTCGAGAAATTCATGGCGCTTCTGAAGTTCGGTGAACTCCTCGAGAGCCAACGGGTTGATGGGCCCCATCAGACGCAGCTCACGTTCGAGATCGCGCACACGTGCAATGGGCGTGATTCCCTCGGGCACCTCGGGCGCTTCGGCCGCTTCGGCCACTTCGGGCTCGATGTCGAGATCGCGACGCAGCGACTCGACGGAAGCTTCGAGGCGCATACGCACTTCGGCTTCGTCGATCTCCACCCGCCGGCCACGTTCACGCTGTTCGTCGAGTTGGCGCTCGGTGACACCCCGTTCGCGACGTGCGTTGTCGAGGCGCTGAGCCACTGCACGCACCTCGTCACTCTGTTTGCGACGCTCTTCGTGCAGCTGAACCAACAGTTCCTCGGTGACGGCACGGTGTGCGTCGACCAGATCGCCCAGGCGAACCACCGCCGTGAACGACTTCTCCATGCGCTCGCGTTGTTCTGCCACTTGCGCCCGGGCTTCGAGGTCGGCGGCGAGACGCGCCTCGGTCTCGGCCAGACGACGTTCGACGAACTGTTGACGTTCCCGTAGCCCCACCGACTTCACCTCGAGATCCTTGCGGCGCAAGGCGAGGTTGGAGGCTTCTTGTTCGATGCTGGCGCGTGCGGCACCGATGGCCCGCATCGTCTCGGCTTCCATTGCCTCATCGGCCTCGAGTCGGGGCAAGATCGCCTCGAGTTCGGCCAGACGTGTTCCGGCTCGCTCGCATCGTGCAGCCACGTCGTCGCGCTGCGACTTGACCGCGTCGAGTTCGGCCGTGACTTCGCGACGTTCGGAGGTCACGCGTGACAGCGAGTCGGCAGCAGCCAGCCGGGCACGCGTGAGCTGGTCGTGCTTGCGCTCGAGATCTGCCAACGATTCACGAGCAGATTGCATCTCGGCGCGAGCGCGGGCCAGTTCACCAGCGCGACGGTCGAGATCGGCACTGGCGGTTGCGGCGCGTTGCGTTGCGTCTTCGAGCGCGGCTGCGGTGACTGCACCACTTTGGGCACCGAGACGCCAACCCGCAGCACTGAACCTGTCTCCTCGACGCGTCACGACGTTGAGCGTGGGATTGTCGAGCGACAGACCGACGGCTTCGCCCCACGAGTCCGAGACACAGGCATTGGCGAGCAGAAGATCGAGCAACGCATCGACTGCCGCTGCATTGTCGCTGCTTGCCGCGCGAACGTAATCGCGAATGGCGCGGGCACCGGACGGGAGTGCGCCAGCCATTCCGCGGCCATTGCCGAGGGCAAGAACGGCACCGTTCACATTCTGGGTGTCGAGTCGCGCAAGGGCCTCGCGTGCCGACTGGGCATCGCGCATGACGATTCCGGCAACTGCATCACCCAACGCCGCGTTCACGGCTTCTTCCCAACCTCCGTCGATCACGATCAGATCCACGAGTGCGCCGACCACGCCCGACACCTCCTCGAGGTGCTGCAATCCGGCACGACTGCGGGCCACTTCGAGGGCCTCGCGCAACACGTCGACGCGCGCCTTCCAGTGCGCCAACTCCGACGACGCAGCCGAGTGACTCTGCGTGACCGTGTCGAGGGCCGCCTCTGCGGCGATCCGCCGCTCGGACTGGCCACGCACGTCGTCTTCAATGCGGGCAGCCGCACCTTCGGCGGTTTCGTACTCGTTGCCCAGACGCTCGATGTCGGCGGCAAGGCGCATGACACGATCCTCAAGCTGCGCGATACGGGTATTGACGCGCTGCAACTCGGCGCGATCCCGCTCGTCGTTGGTGCGCAACGTGCGCAACTCTCCGCGCACTTCGGCTGCGGCGCTTGCCGCCACCGGAACGGGCATCTCGGGAACACCGTCGTCACCGTCGGCTTCCCGCCGCGCGGCAAACTCGGCTTCGTCGCGCTCGAGAACTTCAACTTCGGGACCCGTCAAGGCAAGCGCAGCGTTGATGTCGCCGAGTTCGGTGCGCAACGCCGCGGCATCGGCTTCGAGACTGGCGATGACATCGGAGTCCATGAACTGGTTGCGTTCACGCTCCATGGAACGGCGGCGCTCGGCCAACACCGCGGACAACCCCTTGGCCCGCTCACGCAACTGCTCGACGCGCATCAGTCGATCGCTCACGCCGGTGTCGCCGAGAGCGGTGAGTTCGGCTTCCGAAGCCAACACCACGGTGTCGAGTTCGGCCAACTTGGATCGCAGTTCCTGCTCGGTGGAGATGGCGTTGGCCTTGTCGCCGGCGAGGGCGACCAGGCGAGCCCTGGTGGAGGCAATCTCGCGGCCGGCCACGTAGATCTGCAGGGCTCTCAGTTCGGTGACGATTTCACCGTGACGTCGAGCCGCTTCGGCTTGGCGCTCAAGCGGGCGGAGCTGGCGACGCACTTCGCGGATGAGATCCTGCACGCGTTGCAAGTTGGCTTCGGTGGCATCGAGGCGACGCTCGGCTTTTTCTTTGCGCTTGCGATACTTCAGGACGCCGGCGGCCTCTTCGATGATGGCGCGACGATCCTCCGGGCGAGCGTTGAGGACCGCATCGATCTGGCCTTGGCTGATGATCACGTGCTGCTGGCGACCAACACCGGCGTCGGAGAGCAGTTCTTGCACGTCGAGCAATCGGCACTCGACACCGTTGATCGTGTACTCGCTCTCGCCGGAGCGAAAGAGGGTTCGGCCAACGGTGATTTCGGTGAACTCCATCGGCAGGAGACCTGCCGAGTTGTCGAGGGTCAACAACACCTCGGCCCGGCCGAGTGCGGGGCGTTTGGCTGTTCCGGCGAAGATGACGTCGTCCATCTTCTGGCTGCGCACCGCCGAAGGGGCCTGGGCGCCCAGTACCCACGCGATGGCATCAACCACGTTGGACTTGCCCGAACCATTGGGTCCGACCACAACGGTGACTCCCGGCTCAAGATCCATCACCGTTGTGTCGGCGAAGGACTTGAAGCCCTTGATGGTGAGGGTTTTCAAGAACACAGCGTTCCGAACTTACAAGATGCGGTCCCTCGGCCCTGAATCCGTGTCTCAGCGCTGGCAGACGGGGCAGAAATGGGTGGATCGGCCCGCCGCCACCACCCGCCGGATGATGCCACGTCCGCAGGTGAGACACCGCTGCCCTTCTCTGTCGTACACGCGGTGCGCCGTCTGAAAGATGCCTTCACGCCCGAGCGCATCGACGTATTGCGTGTCCGAGAGAGTGGATCCGCCGGCCTCCACCGCCTCGCGAATCACCTCGACCGTGTTGGCGTGGAGCAATCGCAGTTGAGCCAACGACAGTGCATCAACCTTGCGATCATGACGCAGCCTGGTGCGGTGCAGGATCTCGTCGACATAGATGTTGCCGATTCCCGCCACCACCGACTGATCGAGGAGCGTGGCTTTGAGGCCCCGCTTTCGCCGCCCGAGCGCCGACCGAAACTGCTGAAAGGTGAACTCGTCGACAAGCGGATCGAGACCCAGACGGGAGATCTCGGGAACAAGGTCGTCGTCGGGATTGAACACCACCACTTCCCCGAAGGTTCGAGGATCAACGAACCGAAGGTCGGTCTCCGGGCCGCTCGGTGAGGACAGACCAATCACCACGTGGGTGTGTGGTTCTCTCGGTGCAGTCGGATCGGTCAGGAGAAGTCGTCCGCTCATGCGCAAGTGCACCATCACGCTGTTGCCATTGGCGAGATCGAACAACAAGTACTTGCCGCGCCTCCGTGCGGCAACGAAGGTTTCTCCCAACAGCCCGACCTCGACGGCACGCCCACTGGTGCGCCGTACCGTGCGCAACCCGGTTGCCTCGGCACGCACCACGGTGGAACCCACGACCGTCGCTTCGACACTTCGCCGAACGGTCTCCACCTCGGGAAGCTCAGGCATCGTCGGGCTCCGTGCCCAACTGCATCACGCTTGTTCCAGAAGGCGAGCGGCGATGTCCGCTGCGATCTGCTCTGCGGCCTTCTTGGATCGCCCCACTCCGACCCCCGAGATGTCCCCCACACACACAGTTGCAGTGAAGGTCTTGTCGTGATCAGGGCCCACGCTCTCGACGGTGTACACGGGGGCTTCGCGACCGAGGCGAGCCGCGATCTCCTGAAGCACCGTCTTCGAGTCGAGTCGATCGATGTTGGGAAGCGCCGCATTCATGGCGGGGAGCAGCAGGCGCTCGACCACCCGGTACGCCTCTTGCGCCCCGCCATCGAGATACACCGCACCGATCACTGCTTCGAAAGCATCGGAAAGAATCGACGTCTTGTCGTTCCCGCCCGCGGCCGCCTCACCTTTGCCCAGCAAGAGCGCTTCGCCCAGCCCCACCTGACGGGCCAGATCGGCGAGCGCCGTTGCATTGACCACGCTCTTGCGCAGATCGGTGAGTCGGCCCTCGGGAAGCGCGTTGAAACTGCGATAGGCGATGTCGGCAACAACCCAGCCGAGAACCGCATCACCGAGGAACTCGAGCCGTTCGTTCGAGTCGGCGGCATCGTTCTCTGCCTGCCACGAGCGATGCAACATGGCCCGATTCAGAAGATCGATGTCGGTGAAGCGATAGTCGAAGGCGGCTTCGAGCGCGCGAAGGGAGTCGACCGAATCGGCCACGGGTTCAGGCACCTGCAGAGACACGTCCGAAGACGTAATCGACGGCATCGCGCACCGTCTTCAGGTCTTGCAGATCCTCGTCCTCGATACGGAAGTTCGGAACGATTTCTGCGAGTTCCTCTTCGAGTGCCTCGACCAACTCGATGAGCGCCAACGAGTCGGCATCGAGGTCGTCGACGAACGACTGCCCCTCTGAGATGGCGCTGGGGTCGATTTCCAGAATCTCTGACAACTGGTCGCGGACGATGTTGAACACTCCCGCGCGATCGATTGCTGGCATGTCGACTCCTCTGTGGCTTTCGGGTTCAGTCCGTGGACTGCTCAGACTGTAGACCGATGGCCCGACGAATCTCTTCAACCATCTGGGAGTCGACCATTTCCTTGGCCACCTTGATGCCGTTCAGCATGGCGCGGGCACCGGACGAACCGTGCGAAATGATGCATACACCATCGACGCCGAGAAGGATGGCGCCTCCGTAGGTGTCTGGGTCGAGCGATTCGTAGAGGGGCAGAAGCGAGGGCAACAGCGCATCGGCATGCACCTTGTTGGCGGGATCTGCACCGAAAGCGGCGAACAATGCCTTGACGACTGTTTTCAAACTGCCTTCGAGAGTCTTCAGCACAACGTTGCCGGTGAAGCCATCGGTGACGACCACGTCGACATTGGGGGTCATGATGTCGCGCCCCTCGACGTTGCCGATGAAGTTGATGCCTTGGGCGGCCGCCAACAACTCGTACGACTCTTTGCGCAACGTGTCGCCCTTGCCCGGCTCTTCACCGATCGACAACAAGCCGACACGCGGAGCGGCAATACCGAATCGTCGCTGTGCATAGACGCTTCCCATGATTCCGAACTGCACCAGCCAGTCGGCCTGGACTTCGGCGTTTGCACCTGCGTCGAGCAGCACTGTCGGGGTGTGACCCGGAACCGGAATGGGTGTGGCGATGGCAGGACGATTGACGCCTTTGACTCGACCCATGCGCAGCAGTGCAGATGCCATGGTGGCACCGGTGTTGCCGGCAGAAATCATGGCCGAGGCTTTGCCGTCGCGAACAGCCTCGGCGGCTCGCACCAAAGTGGAGTCCTTCTTGCGACGCACGCCACCGGCCGCGTCTTCATCCATTGCGATGACCTCGCTCGCCGGAATCAGCGGGAGATGCGAGATGTCGAGGGATGTGAGCGAGGCCAGATTTTCGGGGCCCACCAGAACACAGGAGATCCCCGACGAAGTTGCGTCGAGAACACCTTGGAGAATCTCGTCGGGGGCTCGATCACCGCCGAGCGCGTCCACCGCAATGGGCAGGTTCACGGAAGAAACCGGAATCAGGCGACTTCGACTGCCGTGCGACCCTTGTACCAGCCGCATCCACCGCACACGACGTGAGGCTTCTTGGCGGCGCCACAACGGGGGCACACACTGCGCGCAGGCAGACCAATACGCATGTTCGCCGACTTGCGGTGATTGGTCTTCGCTTTCGACTTCTTTTTCTTGGGAACAGCCACGATGGTCTCCGTCAGCTCTGGCGCATTACTGGCTCCGTGAGGCTATCCCCACAAACCCCAACTCCAACAGGGCGGACGGGGACGACGACGAAGCGGTCAGGGCTCGGGAAACTGGTCGGCCAGACCTTCGAGGGCCGCCCAGCGAGGGTCCGTGGGGGTGGTGGAGCAGCCGCACTCGGCCTCTGCCGGATTCGACTTGTCGGCTCCGCACACCGGGCACAGACCCGGACAGTCCTCGCGACACAGGGGTGCATCGGGCAAAGCCAACAAGAGGTGCTCGCGGACGAGATCGGCGAGGTTCAGCTGCTCGCCCTCCAGCAGGTAGGCGTCGGGGTCGGTGACGACCCGTTGGAACA
>JBILKS010000059.1:0-6662 GCA_044376595.1 Ilumatobacteraceae bacterium
TTGCGCACGGGATCCAGACCGGTGATGGTCCAATTCTCTTGCTGCAACTGTGCGCCGATCATCTCGGCTGCTTTCCACGTGTTCCCGGTGAGACTTTCGACGAGTAGCGCTGCCTTCATGCGACCAATCTAGCCCTGCGCCCGCTAGCGAACCCGACGTCGCAGACGACGCCCGAGAACGACAGTGGCACCGCCGATACCCAACAGCCACCACACATACGCCATCAGCATGGATCCAGACGACCCAGTGGCAGGAAGTGCGTCGGAGGCAGTGGCCCCGCGACGCGCAGTGGCTGCGATTGCCGCCGAAACTTCGACCGCGTCCGGCTCGCTGAGAGCCACAACCTTTTGTACCTCCATCGTCTGCGGGTTCACGGTCAACTCCACCGTCCGCTCCTCGAATGCCGACGACAAGCGCAAGGTGATCACTGTCTTTTTCGGAACAGTCGACCCCGTCACTTCAACGGTACGAAGGCGAATGATGATGTCGTCGCGCTTGCCGTCGATGTCCGGAGCATCCTTCGGAAGAGTGGTACCGGTTCCGATCGTGGTTGCAGGCCCAGTTGTGGATGACGGTGACGTCGTGCCCGGCACGGTTGTCCCGGATCCGGGCACCGTGGACGATGGAGCGGTGGACGATGGAGCAGTGGACGACGACGGGACCGTGGTCGACGTGGCACCGGTAGCGTCGCTGTATCGCACGCAAAGAATCACGTGGCTGATCTGCTTGTCGCCGTTCTTTCCGCCGCTGTCGATGATGCCGTTCTTGTTGGAGTCCGGCCAGACAACCGAACCGGCCGAAGGCGCCATGAAAACGGTATTCACCTGGAAGTTCGGGTCGATCGATGTCAGCGACCCAGCTTTCACCTTGACCAGGCTGTAGACGCCCGCACGCCCCGAGGGGTTCTGTGGCACGGCCGGAAGCGTGTATGTGTTGGTACCCGGCTCGATCTTCCAGCACTCGTCTCCGAATCCCTCGGCGACCCAGGTCTCGGGCTTGTTGTATTCGACCCCGCTCTTCGTCACATCAACTTCGACTGTCGGGTCGTTGCTCGACGCGTCGAGCACGTCCATGGCGGGATCACCGTCGATGGTGAGAGTTCCGCCACCACCCGACTTGTTCGACTTCGGATCGATCTTGATATTGGCGAACGGATCCGTCGTCGTTTTGCGTGGGTCCGTGGCCTTGCTTGGCGTCGTGGTTGTGGTCGTTGATGCCACGGTGGTAACAGGTGCCGCAGTTGGGGTCGGAGCCACCGCGGTCACCGTCAACGTACCGTTCACGTAGGTGATCGTGTAGTTGGCCGCAACTCCAGACGAGAACTGCGCGGCGGACGGAGCGATGGCGAACGAACCGACGACGTTGGGCACTGTGGTGCTCGCCGTGTACGACGAACTCGAGAAGGTGTACGTCACCGATGCCACGGCGTCGGATCCGACCAGGCCCGAAGTCGTGAACGAAAACGTCGGATTCGAAGCATCGACGACCTTCGACTTGTCCGCGGCAGTTATTGTCAGGGGCTTTCGTGCAATGTCAATCGACTGAGTGACCGGAGTTGCAGCCGAGTAGGTGGTGGCGCCGTTCGATCCACCCGGTTGGCTTGCTTCGATGGTGCACGTGCCGGCCGCCAAGGCCGTCACCGTCACCGACGTGACGCCCGAAGACAGGCTCTCCGTGCCCACCGTGCAGACAGACGGGGTCTGCGAAGTGAACACGATCTCGAGATCGGTGTTCGATCCACCGTCTTTCGACGTTGCAGTGATTGCAAACGGCACGTCCCCATATGTCTTGTCGGCGGGGTCAGCAAAATCGATTGTCTGTGCCGCGGCACTTGCGGACACGTTCAACACGCCGGCAACGTAGGAGATCGTGTAGTTCGACTGACGTCCACCTGTCATCGTCACGGCAGACGGCGTGATCGCATAGGTCGGGAAAGCCACGTTCGGTACCGAACTCACAGGAGAATGTCCATTGCCCGAGTATTCGTAGGTCAATCCGGAAATTGCATCGGAGCCGACGAGTGAACCGACCGTGATCGTGTACGACGGCGTCGGATCGGTTCCGTTGACCACCTTCGACTTGTTGGCTGCTGTCACGGTGATGGCCTTCGTCCCGACGGTGAAGGTTCGAGAACCCGTACCGGAATCCCACAGATAGTTGCCCGAGTGCACTGCAGAAACCGTGCACGGTCCGGCACCCACGAGAGTGATCTGACCCGAGCTCGAGATGGTGCACACCGAGGTGGTGGAACTGCTGTACGAAGTGAACGATCCGAGATTACCGAAGTTGTCTGCCGTGACGTTCGAGGTTGCGCCGGCGGCAAACGGCGAATCGCCGTAGTTTTTCGGCGACGGGTCCGGGATCGTGACGGTTTGTGGTTGGCGAATCCGGATTGTGAGTTGCTTCGGGGCTGACGTTACGGGGGTTCCTGCACTGTCCCTGACCGTGACGGACAATGTGAACAGTCCCGTCGCTGTTGGCGTCCCGGTGATTTGGCCGTTTGTTGCGAGCGACAATCCGTTGGGCAACGAACCCGCACTCACCAAGTAGTTCCCGCGCGGCGCGGTTCCACCTTCTGACTGAATTGTCTCGGTGTATGCAGTTCCGGTCAGACCGTCGGCCAACGACGTGGTCGTGATGTACGGAACCGCAACACCGAGAATCATGACATTGCCTTCGAGGTAGCCGACGTTGTCGGCATCCCCGAAGTTGGTCACGCAAACAAGTCGGTAGTAATAGGAACCTGCACCGAGACCCGTAACAACTTGGCTGACTGTCTGTGGGTTGGCTGTAACCAACCCGGGTGTCGCGGGGGCCTCGGTTACTCCCGTGGCAAAGGTGGAGTCAGTGCTGTATTCGAAATACCACCTGGTCGTTGCGGCTGTGCCACACCGCAGTTCACCATTCAAGGTACCGCCACTTCCCGTGAGCGAAGTTGGGGCCTGCGTGGTTGCTGACACCGCAGTCGTCCACGACGAGACACTCACCGAGCACGTGGTGAAGTTGCCCCCACAAGCTGATTTCAATGCTTCGTCGTCACCGGCCGACTGGTCTTGGAGGTCGGCCAGAATCTCGGATGGCGGAGTTCCGGCGGCCACCTCGACGTCGTAGAACTCCTTGGCCGTCATCTTGCCGCAGAGTGCGCGATTCGCTCCGCTGTCAAGAAGGAATGACTGCCCGGCAGTGGTCCAGTTCTGCTGAAAACTGTTGCTTCCGTTGAATGCTGAACCACCGTTTGTTGCTCCGGGAATGATGTCTCCCCAGTTCTTTGCGTTGTTGGGGTAGGTGAAGGATGGGTCAAAGGGTGGGTACTGTGCGTTGCTCTGGAGTCCGTCGTGACGCGAGTGCCCGTTGTTCCGATTGAACGAGTTCGAACTCACCGTGATCCGGCGATAAGGGTTCGTCACTGAGTTGGTGCGGTGGCAGATGGTGACTTTTGCTGCTCGCGCTGCGCTGGCAGAGTCGACAGCGTCGCGGGCGCTGTCGAATGCCGCCCCAACGACGAGCCCAGCGCTGGCTGCAAGCAGTCCGCCAACAAGGAACGAAATAAATTTTTTCACGTCCGGAGACTAGGCAAAAATAAACTATTTATCTCAAATAGTTGACTCTTTACAGAAAAAGACTTATTCGCTGCGCTTCTACGGCCGTTTCAAGGGTGCCCACGCCAGGTCGAGGGTTTTGGTGCCCTTTTCGCGGAAGCGGATGGTGGCCTCAATCCGGCCACTGCCGACATTGAGATCCAGGATCACGCCCTCACCGAAAGTGGGATGCACCACGTCTTCGCCCACGCGAAAGTCGGCAATGGTCCCCTTGGGCGTTGCCTGGGCCTGGCGACCTGCCTCGATGGCAGCATCGACCACCCGCTCGGTGTGCGCGTCGGAGAAGGAGCTGTTCGACCAGTCGTTGTCGCGGCGCCGGTCGGAGCGTGACGAGGGTGAATGCGAAAAAGAGTGGCTGCCCACGTTCCCCTCGTTTTGGAAGAGTTCGTCGGGAATCTCCTCCAAGAATCGTGACGGAGGGTTGTACTGCGTGTTGCCGTAGAGGCTGCGGCTCCACGCGTGCGAGACGTGCAGACACTCGCGGGCGCGGGTGATCCCCACGTAGGCCAGGCGGCGCTCTTCTTCCATCTCTTCGGGTTCGGCGAGGCTGCGGCTGTGCGGGAACACGCCCTCTTCAAAGCCCGCGAGAAAGACGAGCGGGAACTCGAGGCCCTTGGCCGCGTGCAAAGTCATCAGCATCACGCGGTTGTCGCCGTCGATCTGATCTGTGTCGGCAACAAGCGCAACCTGTTCCAGAAACTCGTCGACCGATTCGAACTCTTCGGCGAAACCGATCAACTCCGCCAGGTTCTCGATTCGACCAGCTGATTCGACAGTGTCTTCGTTTTCCAGCTCGTTCATGTAGCCCGATTTCTCGAGCACGATGCGCAACACCTCCGCCGGGCCTTCACTTTGATGGTTGCCCGCTTCGTACAGCGTGTCGAGGAACGACCCGATTCCCTTGACCGCGGCGCCGGTGACACCGGCTTCGGAAGCGTGGCGCATGGCTTGGGTGAAACCCTGGCCCTGAGTGCGTGCAAAAGCATCGAGTTTGTCGATGCTGGTGTCGCCCACTCCGCGCTTGGGAACGTTGAGAACGCGCTTCACGCTGACTTCGTCGAGTTCGTTGATGGACGCACGCAGATACGCGAGTGCATCTTTTACTTCTTTGCGTTCGTAGAAACGTGTTCCGCCGATGATTTTGTAGGGCACGCCGTAACGCATGAGCGCTTCTTCGAGGATTCTGCTCTGTGCATTGGCGCGATAGAACACCGCCATCTCGCCCCACTGGCGCGCACTTGTCTCGTGGTAGTCCTGCAACTTCTGAGCAACCCACGACGCTTCGTCACGTTCGTCTTCTGCGTAGTACCGAACGATCGGATCACCCTGCCCCTGGCTGGTCCAGAGATTCTTTGGTTTGCGTTCGATGTTGTTGGAGATGACCGCATTGGCCGCCGACAAGATGTTCTGCGTGCTGCGGTAGTTCTGCGCCAGCACCACCGTGGTGACGTCGGGGAATGCTTCTTCGAACTGCATGATGTTGCGGAAGTCGGCTCCGCGGAAGCGATACACCGACTGGTCGGTGTCGCCCACCACACACACGTTGTGGTGCGCCGAGCCGAGCATCAACACGATTTCGTTCTGCGCCGAGTTGGTGTCCTGGTACTCGTCGATCAGGATGTGTTGGAAGCGCTCTTGGTACATCTGGAGAACGTCGGGGCATTGCTTCAGCAGCTGCACGGTGCGCATCAACAGATCATCGAAGTCCATGGCTCCGGCGCGCTCGAGGCGCACCTGATATTCGGCGTAGACGTCGGCGTGGCGGGTTTCGAACATGCCAGTGGCACGGTCCTTTGCCTGGCCGGGTGTGAGCAACTCGTTCTTCCACAGACTGATGCGACTCTGCACACCGCGGGCCGGAAAACGCTTGACATCGAGACCCTGATCCCTGATGACATAACTGACCAGCCGCTGCGAGTCGGCTTGGTCGTAGATGGAAAAGGTCTTGGGAAAGTTCAATCGCTCGGCGTGGGCACGAAGAATGCGCACGCAGGCCGAGTGGAAGGTGCTGACCCACATCTGATTGGCAACGGGCCCGACGAGCGCGGACACTCGTTCCCGCATCTCGCCCGCTGCCTTGTTGGTGAACGTGATGGCAAGGATGCGCATGGGGTGCACACCGTTTTCGATGAGCCACGCAATGCGTTGCGTGAGCACGCGCGTCTTTCCCGACCCGGCACCGGCAACCACGAGCAAGGGACCACCGGGGTGGACCACCGCGTCGTATTGGTCGGGGTTCAGGGAGTCGAGATCAAGCACTCCCCCATTGTGCCGAACGGCTGTGTGGTTCAGCGCCTCGAGTTGATGCGCATCGGAAGTTCGCGTGGTCCGCGAATCTGTCCGACGCTCCACTTCACCTCTTCGTTGGCCGCCAACTCGAAGTCGGGGAACGCCGCGAGGAACTCTTCAACGGCAACGCGCAACTCAAGACGGGCCAGATTGGACCCGAGGCAACGGTGGATACCCAAACCGAATGCCGCATGTCGGTTGACTTCGCGATCGATCAGCACCTTGTCGGCATCGGGGAACTCGTTGGGATCGCGGTTGGCGGCCGGGAACGGCAACAGCACCCAGTCGTGCTGCTTCATCTCGGCTCCGTGGAAGTTGTAGTCCTCTTTCACGACACGGGCCATGGTGACCGGTGCGTACGCACGGAGGAACTCTTCGATGGCCGTGGGCATGAGCGCGGGATTGTCGACCAAACGACGACGATCGACCGGGTTGGTGGCAAGGTGCCACAAGCTCGATCCGATGGCGCTCCACGTGGTGTCGATTCCGGCAATGAGCAACAGGATGATGGTTCCGGTGACGTGTTGCGGTGACAACGGCTGGTCGAAGATGGTGGCCTTCAACAAGAAGTCAGTGAGATCTTCGCACGGGTTGTCGATGTGATCCTGCACCTGCCGGGCGATGTAGGCATCGAGTTCCTGGAACGCTTCGATGCGAGCACCGGGCTCGAGGTTGATGGCCTCGAGCACGTTGTGCACGAAACTACGGAAGAGATCCGAATCCTCGAGCGGGAAACCCAGCATGCGGGCGATCACGTTGACCGGAATGTGCTGC
>JBILKS010000060.1:0-6658 GCA_044376595.1 Ilumatobacteraceae bacterium
CCGTCGGGTGACATTCCCGTGGACCACAGATCAGCAATGGCCTGTTCAATGGGTTCCATGCCGGGGAGCACGGGAGACGATTGACCCACGGTGATGCCCTGCAATCTGTTGGGCCGGGATTGCGCCACGGCCCCCGCGGCCCACAACGCATCGCGACGTTGCCCACCGAAAATGTCGAAAGCTCCGGCCGTGGCCAGTGCCTCGATCTGTGCCGTGCTGAGACTGGGCACCTTGCGTACCAGGTCTTCCATGTCACACAACGGCTGTGCGGCAACGATCTGTTCTGCGATCTCGCGGCCCACACCGCGCACCGACGACAGACCCAGACGCACGGCAAGACCACTGGTGGACGAAGAAGAGGAAGACAACGAAGCAAGTGCCCGCGATTGGTTGATGCATGGCGTGACGATTTCGACCCCGTGGCGTCGTGCATCGCGCGTGAGTGAATGCGGTGACCAGAATCCCATGGGTTGCGCATTCAACAACGCCGCACAGAAGATGGCGGGTTCGTGGTACTTGATGTAGGCCGATGCGTACACGAGGTACGCGAAACTCACCGAGTGGCTTTCGGGAAAGCCGTAGTTGGCGAACGCCTGCATCTTGTCGAAAATGATGTCGGCTGTTTCGCCGTGAATACCGCGTTGTGCCATGCCGTCGTACAGGCGTTGTCGCAGACGCTCCATGCGTGTGCGGGAACGTTTGGAGCCCATGGCTTGTCGGAGTTGATCCGCCTCGGATGGGGTGAAGCCGGCAACATCGATGGCCATCTGCATGAGTTGTTCCTGAAAAAGCGGCACGCCCAGTGTCTTGCCGAGACTGTTCTCGAGCAACGGATGCAGATAGGTCACCGGCTCTTCGCCGTTTCGGCGCCGGATGTAGGGATGCACCGAACCACCCTGAATGGGACCCGGACGAATGAGCGCAACCTCGACAACGAGGTCGTAGAACCGACGCGGTTTGAGACGTGGCAACGTGGCCATTTGCGCACGCGACTCCACCTGGAACACACCCACGGTGTCGGCGCGGCACAACATGGCATACACCGCGTCTTCTTGGGGCAAACCCGCCAGATCGAGTGGCTGCGCGCGATGTTCGGCGATGAAGTCGACGGCGTTGTGCAATGCCGACAACATGCCGAGACCCAGCAAGTCGAATTTTACCAATCCGGCGGCCGCGCAGTCGTCTTTGTCCCACTGCAAGACGCTGCGATTCTCCATGGTGGCCCATTCCACGGGACACACCTGACTGACGGGACGATCACAAATCACCATGCCACCGGAGTGGATTCCCAAATGACGCGGATGATCTTGCAGTTCTGCTGCCAATGCGGCCACCTCGGGTGGCGGTTGATCAGGATCGACTTCACCGCACCCCAGGGCCTTTGCCGCGTCGCGCACCGCTGAACGGGTGCGATACGTGATGACGTTGGCCACTTGGGCGGCGTGCAACCGGTTGTAACGCTGGTACACGTACTGGATGACCTCTTCTCGTCGACCGCTTTCGATGTCGATGTCGATGTCGGGCGGGCCGTCGCGTTCAGGAGACAAGAAGCGCTCGAACAACAGACCCAACGACACCGCATCGGCCTTGGTGATGCCGAGCGAGTAACACACCACGCTGTTGGCCGCACTGCCGCGCCCCTGACACAGGATGTCGTTGCGATTGCAGAACTCGACGATGTCCCACACCACCAGGAAATAACCAGCGAAGCCCAGTGTCTCGATGACATCGAGTTCGTGCTGCACCATGGCCCATGCCTTGGCGCGCAACGACATGGTGTCGTTGTCCGATGACGGCGGCGGACCGTAACGTTTGGTGGCTCCTTGGATCACCAAGTGACGCAGATATGCGCTTTCGCTGATACCGCCGGGACACGGGAACGGTGGCAACTTGGGGGCCACCAGAGCCAGGTCGAATGCACACTGCGCCGCGATGTCGGCTGCATTTTCCACCACACCCGGATAACGGGCGAACATCCGCTCTTGTTCGGCACCCGCCCGCAACAACGCCGTAGCCGCGTGCGGCAGGAGGTGGTCGACTTCATCGAGCGAACTGCGCTGACGAATGGCGGCCATGGCAGTGGCCAAGGGGAACTGTGCCGTGGACGCGTAATGAACATGGTTGGTGGCCACGCAGCGCACGCCCGCACTGTCGGCGATACGTACCAAGGCATCGTTGCGAGCGGTGTCGAGTGGATCGCCGTGATGCACCAGTTCCATCACCACCCTGTCGACGCCGAACGCATCGACCAACACACCGAGTTGCTGGGCCGCAGCCGCCGGACCGCCCGTTGTCAGCGCCTGTGCCACGGCTCCGTCGGCTCCCCCGGTGAGCACCCACCACGCGCCGCGTGCGTGTTCCGACAGGTCCGGCAGAGAGAACTGCGGGGCACCTTTGGATCCGGCGAGTTGAGCATTGGTGATGGCCTGGGAGAGGTGCGCATAACCGGTGGGCCCCTGTGCCAGCACCACGATGTGGCCGTTCATGAACGGCGATATCTCGACACCGAACACGGTGGGGAGCCCCATCTCTCTGGCCGCTTCGGCGAAACGCACCACACCGTAGAGGCCATTGCGATCCGTCAGTGCCAGCGCATGCAGACCCAACCGCACCGCGGTCTGCGCCAGATGTTCGGGGGATGAAGCCCCCGCAAGAAACGAGTAGTGCGACAGACAGTGCAACTCGGCATACGGCGTTGATGATGGACGGTGACGCAGATCTTCGGGGGCCACGAACGGTGCCCGCTTGGCACTGAATGCCGGCCCGTCGCCACCCGCGTTGGGTGCCGTCGAGCGTGAAGCTCGTGGTTGAAGCGCGCGTGGCTGATCAGAGAGGCGGCCCTGGATCTGTGTCCACGACAGGTGGGGCGCAGAGAAAGATGCCGATGATTCAGTGCTCACGCACAAGGAGGTTAGCGAACATATGTTCGCATCACTTCCCGAGCCCGGATCACGGCTCCTGCCAGGCCCGGATCAGCCACGGCCTGGGCTTCTTCCCAGGAAAACCACCGCACATGAGGGCTCTCCCCCTCTCCCGGAGCAGGAGATTGGGCTTCGTCAGCAACAAGGAGGTACCGCAGGTCGAGGTGGGTGTGCCCGCGCGGGCCGGGATGCACGTCGACATGGAAGAAGCGCGGCTGGTTGTTTGGGTGCCAGACGGTGAGTCCGGTTTCTTCCACCGCCTCACGCCATGCGGCCTGTGGCGGAGTTTCCCCGTCGTCGATGTGTCCGCCGGGCTGCAACCACATGTTCAGTCTCTTGTGCAGGTGCAGCACCGTTGCATGTGCGCTCACCACCACTGCAGACACCGTGACATGCGTGGTGTCCGCATGCTCGTTGCAAGGGTCGGACAACACAGGAACGGTGTCGCAGAACATGCGCAACGATTCGCGTTCACGATCATCCACACACGTGTGATTGCGAACAATGCCCAGGATCTCTTCCACCGACATGACGCCCATGGCCCCAGTCTCTCAGCCGTAAGTGCCCACCAACCACCAAGACCGCTGTTCCAAGTTCATGAGCCATGTCTCCTGTTGGGTCTCCTGTTGTTGCGGAGCAACGATGCACTGCAGTCGCACCATGCGGCGATGACGCACCGGGTCCCACCAACGCTCTTCCACGGGCCATGGGCCCCACCAGCGCACGATCCCCCACGTGTGTCCGTTGACCAGCACACGGTGTGGCAACGAGGTAACAAAGTGGCGGCCGTTGACCATCACCGCACCGCCACGTTGATCGACCACTTCGACACGAAGCGGAGGCTCGATGCGCACCGTGGGCGCAAGACCCCCGAGTGCTCCGCTCCATTGCGCGGGATGTGCTTCTCCGGGCGTGACACGGCGCATGTTGGCAACAGGGTTGTCGATCTCGACATGGTTCACCGGGACCATTGCGTACTGGTTCATCGGATCGCGACCGCCACGCCATTCGGGAACCAACACCTGTTCGACACCCACCACACCACATGCACGGGCGATCGCCCGACACGCCGCGTGGTCGGCTTCGCTGCGCCCTCCCCACAGTCCGGGCTGGTGCGCCACACGCACTGAAACGTGGTGCACTTCAAGGAGCACGCGCTGCACGCCGGCGGTGGGTGCATGGGCTCCGGTCAGCCACGACCCTGCCTGCCCACGCACACGTTCGATCAACCCGCCGGCACTGAAACCTTCGGGGTGATACCACACACGTGCACAGACGTCGTCGTGCTCGGTGATGAGCGACACCGCAGCACGACAGATCACCATGCCCTGCGAGGTGTGCACATCGATGGCATGGCTCACCACCTGGTCCACCGCATGCATCACGGCATCGAGACTCTCCAACGGATGATCGTGCTCGGACACCGAGACATGGGCGTCGGGGTGCGTTGTGAAGCGTGGTGGATGCACCTCTCCGCCGGAACACAGAACGGCAAGCACATCGCCGGCGGGGCCGAAACGATCGGACAGCACGGTGCGCGACACTGCGGCCACCGCACCCAGAGTGGAAAGACCCAAACGCGCCAACAACGACAACGTGTCGGGGGAAACATGGGTGAAGCTGGCGAGACCCGCAATGGGCAACGGAGCAAGGAACACTGGCGTGCCCCCGGCCGGCACCACGTTGATGGAAGCGTTCGCTGGAGTGGCGGTGCTGGCTGCCCATGTTGCCGCGAGCCGACTGTCGGCTACACCAACACCCACGTGGAGCCCTGCCCCACGACAGCGACCAAGGACTTCTTGCAGCACCGCCTCTTCCCCACCGAAATATCGAGTGGGTCCTTTCATGGGAAAGAGGACCCTGTGTTCGTCGATCACCTCGATGAGCGCCACCACATCGGCCAGCAGTTGTGCGACGGCATGAACTGCTGGTTCGCCGTGAATCTCGACAACCGCCACACGCGTGTCGGCGACGATGCGACTCATGATTTCCATCTCACTCGGACGACACCACGACAGAGAAGTCCTTGGTCGCCGGAACACGACGACCCCGAAGGACCACTTCCAACGTCTGCTCAGAGAGATGCGTGCACTGCGTGCCGTAACGCGCATGGGCGACGTGGAACATCACATCGGGGACGACCGAAGTGTGTGTCGCGCGCGAGGGCATCAGCGCCACAAGGACACTGTTGCGATGTGCCACATGATTCATCACTCGACGCATCTGATGAGAAGACACCCCCAGCGGCGGGTCGACAATCACGACATCGATCTCGCCCGCAAGCGCATCGATGCACGAACTCCAGTTGTGTGCATCGGGCTTCGCCACGACCACGCGCTGAAGCGCCCAACCGGCATTGGCCGCGGCACGCCAGTTGGGTGATGTTGTGGCACACCATGCCACCCACGACCCCGCCGCACTGGCGTGTTGAAGCAGGGCAACGAGACACGACACCGGAGCAATGCCCCCACAGCCGTAGGTACGACCCCGCACCAGGCCGGCAGGCAAACCGGCTGCACGCAATGCCTGGGCGAATGCGGGCGGAACAGGCAAAGTGCGCTGATCGACCAGCGAGGCGGTGCTCAGCGCAGAGAGATGATGCGCGTAGCGATGTTGCGCCACTGCCTGGCGCACGTGATCGAGTGCTGGTGTTTCCCGGGGCAACGACATGCCCGCAGGTTACCGAACATATGTTCGCTAGCCTGCGGCGTCCTGCGCCGTGCCGAAGTACTCGTCGGAGTTGTCCACCGGCGTGCGTGCGGGCATCTGATCCAGAATCGCCACCAACTCGCGGGCATTGGCCGCCCAGCCATCGGCACCCAAATGCGCCGCGTGCTCTTCCGATGTCACCGCTGCTCCACCCACGAAGATCTGCACAGAGGGGTGCACCACCTCACGCACGGCGGCAATGGCCTCGATAGACGTCGTGAGAGCCCCTTCGGAGGTGACACTGATACACACCGCGGCGAGATCCACCGTGTTGCGGGAAGCCACGGCAAACGACGAAGCCGGCAGATCGGCCCCGAGGTCGTAGACCTCCCAACCGTTTTGACGAATGAGGTCAGCCACCATCGACACCGGCAACGAATGTCGTTCGCCTTCAGGGCCACCCACCAAAATGGCACCACGCGTGCGCCCACGGCGAACGAAACGCGGTCCGAGACGACCCATGATGCGACCCACGATGGCGCTGGCGCGGTGTTCGAGATAAATCTCCAGATCGCCACGGGCCCACCGGTCACCGATGTTCACCAGCGCAGGACTCACGACATCGGAATAAATGTCGTCCAGATCGGCACCCGAGGCAAGCGCAGCTTCGATCACGCCCCACGAACCACGTGCATCACCGGCAAGCAAACGTGTCTCGAGTCGCTCGGACCACGGAGCGCTCTTCTTCAGAGAACTTTCGGGGTCCAACGGCTCACGTGATTCGGACCCGTCGCGGAAGGCATCGAGATCAGACTTGGTGACGCGCCACGTTCCGCCCACTTTGGTGGCGGGCAACAGACCCAGCCGCACGTAGCGATAAGCAGTCATGTAGTGCACGTCAAGAGCATCAGCTGCATCTTGCAAACTGAGAACTTGATCCATTGGACTACCTCTTGCCCTTTCTGCGACTCATGACCTACGACTTATGACCTACGACTTATGACCTCATCTCTACGCGCTCTCAAACGGGACACGCGCTCGATGAATCGCTTCTGACGAATCACTTGCCGAGAAACCGGCATCAACGT
>JBILKS010000062.1:0-6648 GCA_044376595.1 Ilumatobacteraceae bacterium
ACCGGGGGCACCGCGCAACGCCACCGAACCGGATGCACAGACCCCCATCGCGATCCAGGCCAGCAAGGCAACGCCCACCAAGAAGAGGAACGAAGGCTCGAATGCTGCGACTGCTGCAAGCAACAAGCCGAGTCGCATTGCCCGCCGGGCGATGTCGGCTGCAGTGGCAGTGAGCATGTCGCCCGCAGAGTGGAAGACGACGAGACACCACGGCACGGCCGCCCAGCACGCCAGCGCGCCCCACCGCCCCGTGGCGATGTTCTCGTATGCCAATGGCACCGCACAGAAAGCGAGAACGCCGGCCGCTCGCGCGCGTGGCGAAGTGAACACCGCACCGAGACGCCACATTCCCACTGCACCAACCACCAACAGGCCCACCACTGCCGCGGTTCGCACAACTGCGGGATTACCCAACGAAAAGAAGGTGGCAACGGCGACCAGTGCGGTTCCGGTGGGCGCCGGCGACGCCGAGCCGAAGCCACCGGGCCACCAACCGAGACGATAAGCAGCACCGAGAGAGCGCCAGGATTCCGTGAACGGAACGAACTGACCCACGAACGTCACACCCTTGGTGACGAGTGAGCGACTTCCCACCACGAACACAATGCCGAGGAACGAGACCAACGCAATCGACACCCGCGCACGCTTTTCGCGATCCGCCGCCGCAATGCGTGTTTCCGCGCGTCGCGCATCGGCCACTGCACGTCGCCGGCGCAGGAACGACACCGCCCGAGCGCTCCCCCGCACCTGCAGGTCGTGCACTTCTGCATCGGAAACGACGCGAATCGACTTGGTGTGCTCGCGACGTCGCGCGAGATCCCTCGGACGCAGAAGTTGTCCGAACAGAGCACCGATCGCGGTGAGTGCGCGCCGCGAGCGACCGGATCCAATGCCGAGAACCGCTTCAACCAGCGAAAGACCCAATACGAGAAACACCACGGGGGTGAATCGCGAGCGTGCGGTACAGGCCAGAACCGTTCCGACACGGTGACGCTCGCGTGCTTCGTCGAGATCACAGTCGACATTGCGCTCGGCGAAGCGTTCGCGGTGGCGCACCACGGCCGAGGGCACCACCACCACACGGCCACCAGTGAGATGAACGCGCCAGCAGAGGTCGAGTTCTTCGCCGCCGAAAGAGATGTGGTCGCTGAATCCGCCGACGGCACGAAAGAGATCGGCGCGCACCAAGAGACATGCGCTCGGCACACAGAAGACGTCGCTCACCGCGTCGTGCTGCTCTTGATCACGTTCCCCCGGCATGACAATCGGGTCGATCTCGCCAGTTCGATCGGAGCCGAGGCCCACGTGCTGCAGAAGCGTCGGATCGTCCCAGTCCACCAACTTCGGGCCAACGATGCCCGCGTTCGAGCGGAACATCTCTGTCACCAACTGGCTCACGGCATCGGGTGCCAGGGCAACGTCGTCGTGCAACAGCAAGAAGAGCCCGTTGTCACCTTCGACCATGCGGGCGATCTCGTTCTGGGCCGGCCCGAAACCCGGGTTCCCCACCACGGTGCGCACCACCGCCTCGGGCAGTACCCCGGTGATCGACGCCGAGACGGCCTCCGCCGCGCCGTTGTCTCCGGCATCGGGCTGGTCGCTCACCAGGAAAAAGACGAACTGGAGGGCCGGATAGTCCTGCGCCGCCAGCGAGGCAAGGGTCTCGCCCAGCCAGACCGGCTCGCCGTGGCCGGACGCCAGATAGACCACCGTCGAGGCGACGACGGGAACCGCGCCCTCGCGGGGCAGCGGACTCTGGGGAGCGGGGGTGCTGTCCTCGATGACGTGAGGCTAGTTCGCCCACCCGGAACCGACCCATCGACACGCGGAAATCACCGCCCTGAACAGGTTGTGACCGATCTGATACGGATGAGAATGATTGTGGTGCTTGCAATAGTTAGCACTAGTGGGTACAGTAGTTGCCATGAACGCATTCCGACTTCCCTCCGTCTCCGTGCCCAAGATCGACTTCGCCAAGCTCGATGTCACCAAAATGTCTCTTCCCAAGATCTCCTTTCCCAAGGTCTCTCTTCCCCACGTCACATTGCCGGGCCTCGACCTCACCCATGTCGACGTTCGCAAAGGCGCAGAGCGCGTGGCCACGTTGTCGAAGGATCTGGCCTACGTCACGGTT
This sequence comes from Ilumatobacteraceae bacterium, assembly GCA_044376595.1. GTDB lineage: Bacteria > Actinomycetota > Acidimicrobiia > Acidimicrobiales > Ilumatobacteraceae > F1-20-MAGs119. The sequence continues at coordinate 2,135 of JBILKS010000062.1, forward strand.
GGTACCGGCGTCTTGGCCGCTCAGCAGTTGCAGGTGCGTCGCCGTGAGGTCACTGCAGCGCTTCAGGCCCGCGTGCCCGAGCAGGTGGACAAGGCAGTATCGAGTGCCATCGATGCTGTTCGTTCGCGCTTGCGTCCTCCGGCCGAATCCGCCGAGTGACACCTGGTTGACAACTAGTTGACATCTGACTGAGTTGAGCGCCCGCGTGGCGTGGATGCTCAGCAACTAGCCTGCGCAGGGCGTGAACGACACTCCTCCCCGCAGTCCCGATCTCCTTGCCTCAGACGCGCCAAAGAGCGCGATCCCCGAGGGCACCATCCCGGTGGGTGTGGGGCTTTTGATTGCCGGCATCGCCAGTTACGCCTTCTTCAAGGTCGGCCAAGAGGCCCTTGGCAAAGAGGACTTCAAGCCGATCGTTGCCTTGTGGTTTGCTGTTTTTGCCCTGGCCCCCGGATTCTTCATGCCCATCGAGCAAGAAGTGGGCCGAGCCCTGGCCCACCGCCGAGCACTCGGCCAAGGTGGAGCACCGGTCGTACGCAAGGTGATTCCCCTGGCCATGGGGTTCACCCTCATCGTCAGCCTCATTGTGCTCGCTGGTAGTTCGTGGCTCACGCGCGAGTTCTTCGAGGGCTACGGCATCATCACGGTTGCACTGATCTTGGCCTTCGTGGCCTACGCGCCGACACATCTCGCCCGCGGCATCTGCTCGGGATCGGGACGCTTCGTCGACTACGGCATCGTCATGGGCATGGACGGCCTCGCGCGCATCGTCGGGTGTGTGGTCTTGTGGGTCGTGGGCTCACATGTGGTGGGCGCCTACGCCATGGTGGTGGTTCTCGCGCCGTTGGTGGGCGTGAGCATCGTGTTGTTCCGTGGCGGCCTGCGCACACAAGACGGCCCACCGGCCACCTGGGCAGAGATCACTCCGAACCTCGGATGGTTGCTGGCCGGCTCGGTGTTTGCCGCGGCCCTGGTCAATGCCGGGCCCATCGGTGTCGACGTGTTGGCCGATGGGTCACAGGCCGAAATGGTCACCAAGTTCGGCAACGGTGTCTTGCTCGCACGTGTCCCGCTGTTCCTTTTTCAGGCGGTGCAGGCCGCACTTCTCCCCCGATTGGCACGCCTTGCCGCCCACGGAGATCTCACCGAGTTCCGCATCGCTTTTCGTCATCTCATGATCACGGTGATCGGCGTGGGTGTGCTGGGAGTGGCTGGTGCAGCCACTCTCGGGCCATGGGCACTTGACGTGGTGTACGACGGGGGAATCGACCGGCGCACGCTCACGCTGTTGGCGTTGGGCAGCGCGTTGTACATGTTGGCCCTGGCCACCGCACAAGCAGTGATCGCGCTGCACGGTCACAAGTGGGTGGCACTCGGCTGGGCCGGAGCAATGGTGAGTTTCGTGTTGGTCACCTGGTTGTCCACCGACGACTTGTATCTGCGCGTCGAACTCGCCTCGGTTGTCTCGTCGGCGATTGCACTGGCGGTGTTCGCTGTTGCCCTTCGTCGGCGCATGGCCAGCGGCGACACGCCCGACGTGGACTCGATGATCGAAGCTTTGAGCGAACGTCCCCTCGAGGGCTGAGTTCGCTACTTGATCTTGGCGGATTCGAAGGCGAGGTCGTGCTGGACCATCATCTTTACCAAGCCGGGGAAATCCACTTCGGGCTTCCACCCCAACTTGGATTCAGCCTTGGTGGCATCTCCCACGAGGAAGTCGACTTCTGCCGGACGAATCATGTTGGGATCCAGACGCACATGCTTCGACCAGTCGTCGATGCCGATTTCTGCAAATGCAAGGTCGAGGAATTCCCTGATCGAATGTGATTCGCCCGTCGCAACCACGTAGTCGTCGGCAGCGTCTTGCTGCAACATCATCCACATTGCCTTGACGTAGTCGCCCGCATAGCCCCAATCCCGTTTGGCATCGAGGTTGCCGAGTGGAATGTCGTCTTGCAGCCCCAACTTGATCCGGGCGACTGCATTCGAGATTTTGCGCGTGACGAACTCGAGGCCGCGCCACGGACCTTCGTGATTGAAGAGGATTCCCGAACAGGCGTACATCCCGTAGCTCTCGCGGTAGTTCACGGTGATGTCGTGTCCGAACACTTTGGCGCAGCCGTATGGCGAACGCGGGTGGAACGGCGTCAACTCGTTCTGTGGCGATTCACGCACCATGCCGAACATCTCGGACGACGACGCTTGGTAGAAGCGCATCGGGTTGTTCTGTTGGCCACCCACCATGCGAATGGCCTCGAGCATGCGCAACACCCCAAGGCCGGTGGTGTTGGCCGTGAGCTCGGCCTGAGAAAACGAGAACGCAACATAGGTGACGGCCCCGAGGTTGTACACCTCGTCGGGTTGGGCCTGTTCGATGGCCCCAACGAGACTCGGGAGATCTGCGAGATCCCCTGAAACGAGCTGTACGTAAGGAAACTCTTCACGAATGAGGTCGGCCCTGGGGTTGTTCTGCCCCTTCACCATGCCGAAGACCTCGTAGCCCTTGCCGTGGAGGAACTCCGCCAAGTGGCGGCCATCTTGACCGGTGATGCCGGTGATCAGTGCGCGCGCCATACGGATGCCGACTCTAACAGTGCCACCTCTACGATCAGGGAGATGAGTACCCGGTGCGCACGATGATCGCGGTGATTGCCGGCGGCGTGGGTGCCGCACGCTTGTTGCGCGGAACCGCCATGGTGGTTCCCCATCAGGATCTCGTGACCATCGTCAACACGGGCGATGACACGGTGATGCACGGCCTGTCGATCTCGCCCGACCTCGACACCGTCACCTACACGGTGTCGGGCTCCATCGACCCAGAGCGCGGCTGGGGCCTCACCAACGAGCAGTGGACCACGATGGAATCGCTCGCCCGCTTCGACAACGTTCGCCCCGAGACCTCGCGTGCTGGTGAAGCGTGGTTCGGCCTCGGCAATCGCGATCTCGCCACGCACTTCTACCGCACCACACGACTCGGCGAAGGCGCCTCGCTCGCCGACGTGACACGTGAAATCACACGAGCATTCGGCATTGACTTCACCGTGCTTCCCATGACCAACCAACGCGTCTCGACAATCGTGACCCTGGCCGACGGAGGCGACGTTGCGTTCCAGGAGTATTTCGTGAAGTTGCGACATGCCGTACCGGTGGCAGCTGTTCGCTTCGATGGGGCGGCCACGGCTTCGCCACTGGGGATCCACGAACTCGCACAGGCAGACGCCGTGATCGTGGCTCCTTCCAACCCCATCGTGTCCATCGGCCCCATGCGCGCCCTTCGCGATGTGGATGCCACGCTCGCATCGCGGCGCGACACCGTGGTGGCCGTGTCACCCATCGTGGCCGGTGCCGCACTGAAGGGTCCGGCAGATCGCATGATGACCGAACTTGGCCACGAAGCCACGGTGGTGGGCGTTGCACGCATGTACGCACCCATCGCCGGCGTTCTGGTGATCGACACGGCCGATGCGCATCTCGCCCCGGCCGTGGAAGAAGCCGGCATGCGCTGCGTGGTGGCCGACACCATCATGAAGACCCCCGACATCGCCGCGGCACTGACACGCACGTGCCTGGCTGCCGTCGGCGTGTCAGTATGAGACCGTGACCAACAGACTCACTGCCTGGGGCGTCGAAGGTATCGGCGAGATCACGCCGGGAATGCAACTCGGTGATGTGATTGTCGATGCGTGCCGCCATGAACCCAACGGACCATTGCAGGACAACGACGTGTTGGTGGTGACCCAGAAGATTGTCTCGAAGGCCGAGGGTCGTCTGGTGGAAATCGATCCTGACGATCCCCTGTCGCACAAGGTGTTGGTCGAGTCCGAAGCGGTGCGCATCGTGCGGCGCCGTGGTGATCTCATCATCACGGAGACGCAGCACGGTTTCGTGTGCGCCAACAGCGGCATCGACCTTTCCAATGTGCAACGCGGACAAGCAGCGCTGCTCCCCATCGACTCAGATCGATCGGCCCGACGCATCCGCGACATCGTGAAAGCCAAACTCGGCGTGAACGTGGGCGTCGTCATCAGCGACACCTTCGGCCGTCCGTGGCGCAAGGGTCTCACCGACGTCGCAATTGGTGTGGCCGGCATCGCCGGAGTGCTCGATCTTCGTGGCACTCCCGACGCGCTCGGCCGAACCATGCAGGTCACCGAAGTGGCCGTGGCCGACGAACTCGCCAGTGCGGCCGAGTTGGTGATGGGCAAATCGAATGGCATTCCCGTGGGAGTGGTGCGCGGCGCCGACCCGCTGTGGTTCCGTGAGTCGAGCATGGACGAAATCGTTCGTCCTGCCGCCGAAGACCTGTTTCGCTAGACCGCTTTTTCGACCAGGCGCTTCGTCGATCAGTCCTGTGAATCGGCCATGAGAGCCGCCAGCCCTTCGTCGAGCGACGTGAACGGTGCCCATGCAAGATGTATGCGGGCACGCACCGGCGAGACGGCGAATCTGGTGAGATCACCGGCGCGCTGCTTGTGCATCACCGGCGTGAGCGCGGACTCCCCACTCATCGTCTT
>JBILKS010000064.1:0-6515 GCA_044376595.1 Ilumatobacteraceae bacterium
CCGTGAAGGCCGCCCACAGCGAAGCGGCCGAAGCCGCCAAGTCGACGCGCAGCGCCGGTGAGAAAAGCACCGTCAACCCGAGAAGCACGACGAGCCCGAAAAGCACCGGCGACACTCCACCGGAGCTGTTCGATTCGCCCGCCGCGCACGAGGCACAACTCGAAGAAACCCGGGCGATTCCGTGGATGCCCACCTTTGGCGACGATGACATCGACGAACCCGCGCAGGGTGATGCATCGAGCGGTCTGTTGTCGCGGGCCTTCGGCAACAAAGAACGACGCGAGCGCTGAACATGAAGACCGAAGCAACGCTGATTGCGCCGACCTCCATCACGCGCCTTCGTCCGTACGTGGTGGATTTGGCCGAGTATCCGAAATGGATGCCACTGGTGCATCGCGCCACCATGGCGGGACCATGTGCATGGGACGTCGAGCTTCGCGCCAAGGTGGGGCCTTTCGCTCGCTCGAAGAAGTTGCGCATGGAGCGCACCACCGACTCTCCGCAGTTGATCGTTTTCGAACGTCGTGAAGTCGACGGACATGATCATGCCCCGTGGCGCATGACCTGCACCATGGTCGAAGAGGGCGAATCGGTGCGCATGCGTGTCGAGTTGTTCTATGGCGGCGGTCTGTGGACCGGGGGCATCCTTGAGCGCGTACTTTCCGACCACATCGAACGCGGCCGGGAGAACTTGGTAGCTCTCGCTACGCGCTCTGCGCGCTGAAACGTCCGTTGGGGTGCGACACAAGGCGCAGCGGCCACGAAAAGCACTCGGAGAGAAGTTCACCCGAAATGGTGTCGTGGATCGGCCCCGTGGCAATGACGATTCCGTCCTTCACGGCCAGCAGGTGAGTGGCTCCACGCGGTATTTCGTCGACATGGTGCGTCACCATTGCGCTGGCGAGTGTGGGCTGCGACGCGATCGACTCGTCGAGTGCCTGCACGAGTTGCTCTCGCCCGCCCAGATCGAGGCGGCCACTCGGTTCGTCGAGAAGAACCAATGCTGGATCGTTCATGCGGGTGCGAGCCAAGAAGACACGTTGCTGTTCGCCCGACGACAAGGTGGCAATGGGGCGCTGCGCAAGATGGCCAACCCCGAGCCGGTCCAGGCATGCCACGGCGCGATCCTTGTCGTCTTGCGAGTACTGGTGCCACCACGGTTCGAGAGCGGCGTTCTTGGCCGTCATCACCACCTCGTAGGCAAGAAGTTGAGGCCTGATTTCGGTGGCGAAGGCTGCCGAATTGTAGGCAACGTGCCGACGGAGTTGACGCACGTCGGTGTCGCCCAGTTTGTGGCCGGTGACCCAGACCTCACCCTTGCTGGGGTGTAGGTAGAGGGCCGCGATACGCAACAAAGAGGTCTTGCCGGAGCCGTTGGCCCCGAGCACGATCCAGTGTTGCCCCCGGTCGATCGACCAGTTGACACCGCGCAGGATGTGGTTGTCGTCGCGTCGCAGATGGATGTCGATCAACTGCAGAACGTTGTTGGCTGTGCCTGGCACGTTCCAACAGTAACCATCTGACATAAGGTTTCCCGTGTGAGCGGAGGATCCGAACCGAAAAACGATGCATCGCCGGAGTTCGTCGACGCTTTGCGATCGCTCGCCGGATTCGGATCTGTGACGGGTATGACTCGCCTCAGCGGGGGTGCATCACGCGAGACGTGGAGTTTTGCGGGCGACGGAACGCGCTACATCCTTCAACAGCAGAGAACCGGTTCGCCTCGCGACATGCACGTCGAGGTACTGGTGTTGGAAGCAGCGCACCGTGCGGGTGTTCCGGTGCCGCGTGTCGTCACCAGTTCCCGAGGCCTGACCGGAGCCAACCCACTCGGCGAACCTTTCATGGTTGTCGAAGCTGTGGAGGGCGAGACCATCGCCCGCAAGATTCTTCGTGACGGCGAGTTTGCGTCGGCGCGTGCGGCGCTTCCGAGCCAGATCGGTGAGGCGATGGGGCGTTTGCATCTCATGGACCACACGGGGATCGACGGTCTTGATGCCGACGAGCAGATCGCCCTCTACAAGCAGCGCCTCGACGAGTCAGGACAATCGCAGCCTGCCTTCGAGATTGCGTTTCGTTGGCTTGAGCAGAATCGCCCCGAGCCACAGCCGCAATGCCTCGTTCACGGAGATTTCCGCCTCGGAAATCTCATCGTCGGACCGGAGGGCTTGCGGGCGGTATTGGACTGGGAGTTGGCCCACATCGGCGATCCGATCGAAGATTTGGGTTGGGTGTGTGTTCGTGCATGGCGGTTTGGCGCCGACAAGCCGGTGGCTGGCGTGGGGGAGTACCACCAGTTGCTCGACGCATACCAACGCGCAACGGGCAGGACCGTGAGTGTTGAGGCATTGCGTTGGTGGGAACTGCTCGGCACTGTGAAGTGGGGCATCATGTGCATCTCGCAAGCCGCATACCACCTCAATCATTTGTCGCGCAGCCACGAACTTGCGGCCATCGGTCGTCGTGTGTGCGAAAACGAATACGACGCATTGGTCACGATTCGCGAGTTGATTGCCGCCTCGGGGGGCCGCCATGGCTGAACCGCACGATCCGCCCAGCGCCGAGCAGTTGGTGGAGTCGGTGCGCGAGTGGTTGGAGACTGACGTCTTGCCCGCAGTTTCCGGCCGTCTGCAGTTCCACACCCGGGTGGCCATCAACATCCTTGCCATGGTGGAACGCGAAATGGAGTTGGGACCCGAGCAATCCGCCGAACACCGCGCGAATCTCGAGCGTTTGGGATTCGGATCGGATGTGGAGCTGGCAGCCAGCATTCGCCGGGGTGAATGTGATCACCGCATGGCGGAAATTGAAGAAGCGGTCTTCGATGCCGTGGTGAACAAGGTGGCGGTGGCCAACCCCAAATACCTCCGACCTTAGAGATCAGGCAGCGGGAGTGCGATCGGGCCCGGAACCGAGAGTCACCGGGGTGATCTGCTGGCCCGCAGCCAACTGACCACATGCCGCGTCGATGTCGGTGCCACGGTTGCGCCGAATGGTTGCGTTGACGCCGAGATCCGTGAGCGTGTCGGCGAACTCACGCACACGTGCCGCTGACGACCCGCGGGTGGGCCAGCCCGGCGTGGGGTTCAACGGAATCAGGTTGACGTGGGCGTGCGGGGTGAGGCGCTTGCACAACAGAGCGAGCTCGTTGGCGTCGCGGCGTGTGTCGTTGACCCTGTCGATCAGTGCCCATTCGAAGGTGACCCGACGGCGACGCTGGGTGAGATAGTCGCTGCATGCCTCGATGAGATCGTTCAGTGGATAGCGCTTGTTGATCGGCACCAACTCGTTGCGCAACTCGTCGCGGGCCGCGTGCAGTGACACCGCCAGATTGACGGGCAGTGGCCATTCGGCGAGTTGGCGAATGCCCGGGATGATGCCCACCGTGCTGACGGTGAGATGGCGTGCGGAGATGCCGATGTCGTCGTGGATGCGCTGCACGGCGGCATGCACTGCGGGTTCGTTGGCCAGTGGCTCACCCATGCCCATGAAGACGATGTTGCTGACGCGACGGTCCATCTCGGCGGCCCGACGCGCTGCGTGCACCACCTGCTCGACAATCTCGCCGGTGGAGAGGTGCCGGTTGAAGCCCGCCTGCCCTGTGGCGCAAAAGCCACATGCCATGGCGCAGCCGGCCTGGGTACTGACGCACACGGTGGCCCGATCGGGGTAGAGCATCAAAACCGTCTCGATGGGGTGGCCGCCCTCGCGCAGATTCCAGAGGAACTTGACGGTGTCGCCAACGACATCGGTGGATTCGGTTTGCCACACCAGGGCCTCGGGAAGCGCATCGGCCAGTTGTTGCCGCAGGGTCGCGGGAAGCGTGGAGATCTCCGCAATCGGTTTGAGTTGTTGGTAGAGCGCCTGCCACACCTGCTTCACGCGGTAGGCGGGTTGGCCTGCCATCAAGCGGGTCAGATCTTCGGTGGTTGCGTCGTAGAGCGAAGTGATGTTCATGGTGATCGGTGAGTGGTCTTTCAGTGGATGTCGCCCACGAAGGCGCGCTCACGGTGACGTGTGGAAAAGCCGAGTTTCTCGTACATGGAGACGGCGGCACCGTTGTCGCGGTCGACGTACAGCATGCCCACCTGTGCACCCGCATGGGCAAGCGAGTTGAGTCCGGCGACTGCAAGAAGTGAACCGAGTCCTTTGCCGGCGTGGTCGGGGTGCACTGCGATCACGTAGATCTCGCCGACTTTTCCCTCGGGGAGATCGGTGTGCATCTTGGTCCAGCAAAAGCCGGCGATCCGTCCTTCGATTTCGTGGATCAGAAAGCCGTTGGGATCGAACCATGGTTCGGCGACCCGCGACGAGAGAGTGGTGAGGTCCCAGTCGCCCTGTTCTGCGTGGTCGGCAAACGCCGCATTGTTGACAGCCAGCCAGGCGTCGGCGTCGGTCTCGAACGAGAAGGGTCGTGTTGGCAGTGCGTCACTGCGGTGTGCGATGTCGCGCTCGAGGGGCAGTGGCCGGCGCATCTGCAGAAGTTCGCGGCCGGGGTGCAGACCTGCGCTCTTGGAAAGGGCGTAGTAGATGTCGGAAGGTTCGAACACCCACCAGTGCACGTGACCGCCACCCTCGCTGCTCACGACGGAGAGTGCCGCATCGAGCATGCGCGGGCCGATGGACGCCATGTCGTAGCGATGGTGGGGGTGTACCACCAGATCGATGCTCCAACTGTCGTTGCCCCGTGACACCTGGCTGTAGGCAACCAGATGGTCGTGTCCTTCCTCGTAGCCCACGATTGCGGCAAAGCCCTGTCGCCCGCCGAGACGCAGGTCGAGCCAGAGATGGTCGGACAAGGCTCTGTGGCCGTCGGCGCGTTCGGCAGCCGACAACAACTCGGACACGACGGAGAACTCCGCTTCACCGACGTTGCGCAAGATGTCCAACTTCAACACACCGTGAGCGTACCGGTGTGACTAGCCTCGCCCCGATGGGCAAACCTCGTTCTGCTGCTGGTCGCGCGAAAGTTGTGGCGGAACGCCTGACGGAGGAGTTTCCTGTCGCGAAGTGCGAACTCGATCATCGCAATCCGTTCGAGTTGCTGGCCGCCACCATCCTCTCGGCCCAGTGCACCGATGCGCGCGTGAACATGGTGACCCCGGCGTTGTTCGAGGCGTACCCCACCCCGCACGATCTCGCACATGCCGACATCTCGCGAGTCGAGGAGTTGGTGCGGTCCACCGGCTTCTACGCATCGAAGGCAAAGAACCTCATCGGTATGGCTCGGGCGCTCGAAGATCGCTTCGGCGGTCAGGTGCCCACTGCGCTCGAGGATCTGGTCACTCTTCCCGGTGTGGGTCGCAAGACCGGCAATGTGGTACGCAGCGTTGCCTTCGATCTGCCGGGCCTCCCCGTCGACACGCACGTGGGCCGTCTGTCACGCCGGCTCGGCCTCACGACTCAGGAAGACCCCGTGAAGGTGGAACTCGAGTTGAACAAGTTCCTTCCGCCCGACCAGTGGGGTGCGTTCAGCCTGCGCCTCATCCTTCACGGTCGGCGTACGTGCGATGCCCGCAAGCCCAGGTGCCGCGAGTGCCGATTGGCGGACATCTGCCCGTCAGCGCAGCCGTGACACAATCGTCCAATGACAACGCCGCCCCGTTCCGAGACGCTTTCGAATCTGCGCAACGAGCTGGAGGCATTCGGCGAGACCCTCGAGCGCACCCGGGAGCGTGCCCGCGAACTCGAGCAGCGCCCGGGGGTGAAGGCCCAAGAAGACATGCACCGTGCGTTGGTGGAAATCGCTCGTTCCATCGAGTCGGCACGACGCAGCGTCGAGCGTGCTCTGAAAATCGTCAAGAACACATGACCCCGCGCGGGTAGCGTTGGGCCGTGCCCCGTGTCCCCCTACGCAGCGATCTTCAGGCGATGCAGGGATACCACTCGCCCCAGGTCGACGTTCCGATTCGTCTCAACACCAACGAGGCTCCGTTTGCTCCGCCACAAGAGTGGTTGAACGAGGTTGCCGCTGCGGCCAAGGACATCGCGTGGAATCGATACCCCGACCGCGCCGCGTGGGACTTGCGTCGGGGTATTGCCGAGCTCCACGGGGTGAGCCCCGAGCAGGTGTTCGTGGCCAACGGCTCGAACGAGGTTCTTCAGTGCATTCTCATGGCGTACTCAGGGGCCGGCCGAAACGTCACGATGTTCTCGCCCACCTACCAACTGCACGCCCACATTGCCCGGGTGGTGGGGGCTACCGTCGTCGAGGGTCAGCGTCGCGCCGATTTCACGCTCGACCCCAATGAGATATCCACGGTGGTGGGTGCGGCCCAACCCGCAGTCTCGTTCCTGTGTTCGCCCAACAACCCCACGGGCATGGTTGAGCCCCGCGAGAACATCGAGGCACTCTTGTCGTGCGCGCCCGGAGTGGTGGTGGTCGACGAGGCCTACGCACAGTTCTCTCCTTGGTCGGCACTCGAGTTGGTGAACGACGACACGCCGTTGGTGGTGTCGCGCACGTTCTCCAAGACATGGTCGATGGCTGCTGCCAGGTTGGGCTATCTGGTGGG
>JBILKS010000090.1:0-5574 GCA_044376595.1 Ilumatobacteraceae bacterium
TGAGCAGCGAGGGCAATCTGACGAACGGTGCCGTCATCAGTCACCACCTGCTGACCTACTTGAAAGAAATCGGACTCACGGGTCGCGACCTCGTGATTCACTACCAGACACTCGAGCAGTACGTGCTTGGATCCTGCGTGTTCGACTTCACTGCCGCTCCGCACAACTTCGAGATTCGTCGTTCGCGCTACCGCCTGTACGAGCGGCCCGAATTCGATGCCGTCTCGCACACTGCACAAGATGTCGAAGATCTTGCCTCTGAAGCATTTCTCATCGGGATCAACGGATTGCTCGACACCTGCGAGCGCACCGTGAGCGCAGGCAATGCTCCGGCGGTCAGCCGGAAGTAACGGTCTGTTTCATCGGCCCGCGCTGCGACCACACCACGCCCACGATCACCAGAATGGCTCCCGCTATCTGCACCGGAACCAACGATTCGCCGAGGAAAATCACCAACCACGTCAGCGCCATCACCGGTTCACTCGCTGCCACCAGTGCCGCAGGAGCAGGGCCGAGACGGCGCACGCCCAGGAAGAACGTGGTACCCGCCAGCACGGTGCTCACGGTGGCCAAGCCGATCATCGACCCGATTCCCACCACGCCACGCGGGGCGTGAACCCCACCCGATGCGATAGCCAACACCGTGGCAACCACCAATGAGCCCGTCATACCCCAGGCCGCGGCAAGAAAGCTGTCGCCTGCGTGCGCGCCACCGCGCGTGTCGTTGACGATGCGTTCGCTGTACAGGATGTACCCCGCGTAGAGCGTTGCATTGCCGAGCGTGATCACCATGCCGAACAGAGCAGAATCACCCGGAGAGTTCAACACCTCGGGAACGGTGAGAACGATGCCGAAAGTGGTGATGGCGATGGCCACCCAGATCTGTCGCGATGCCGGTTTGCCCAAGATCCGGGCGCCGATCGCCACCAGTGCGGGGTACGTGTAGATGATCACCACGTACAAGGCGCCGGGAAGATTGTCGATTCCCACGAACGCCAACCACGCAAGAAGGCCGAACAAGAGTCCCATGGCGAAGCGCGGCTTCCATGCAACCTCCATTGGTCGCGGCCCGTGGCCGGCCCGACGACGCACCAACACCACAGCCCACGCGATGGGGGCCGCGATGGTGAAGCGCCAGAAGAGAACGTCGGTGGGGCGAATCTGCTCGAGAATCTTCTTGGCGAAAACGGTGAACATCGAATATGCCAGGGCACTGGTGAGCACCCAGAGAACACCCTTCTTCACATTCGTCACAAGCGCTCGAAACTACTCGGATTGTCTGCCGGAGAGCACACCCAGAATGTGCGAGCGCAACGAGTCGATTCCCACACCCGACGTGGCGCTGACCCAGATGACGTCTTTCTGCGTCACCCCACATCCGGCGGCAAGATCCTTCTTGCGCGTGTCGCGCTTCGACGATTTGACCTTGTCGTGTTTGGTGGCCACCACTTGATACGGAATGTCGTTGTCCTGCAGATGTTCGAACATCTGCACATCGAGTTTGGTGGGCCCCACTTCGCCGTCGACCAACACCAGCACCTCGACAAGCGACTCGCGTTCCAGCAGGTAGGTGACGATCATCTTCTCCCAGCCCTGCCTCACGCGGGCCGGCACCGCCGCGTAGCCGTATCCCGGTAGGTCGACCACTGCCCCACCGTTGGCCATGGAGAAGAGGTTGATCAACTGCGTACGGCCCGGCGTCTTCGACACTTTGGCCAAGTTCTTGCGGTTGGTGATGGCATTGATGAGCGTGGACTTGCCGACGTTCGATCGACCGACGAATGCCACCTCGGCATCGGTCTCCGGAAGATCGCGCAGATCGGTCACCGACTTCACGAAGGTCAGTGACAAGGGAGCAACCATGCCCCAAGGCTACGGGGCTGGAGAATTTTGTCCCGATTAGTTGCGAGCGCAATATTTCTCTGTAATACTTGCGCTCGCAACTAATCCCAGTCCCGAAAGGACACTCATGTCTGATCTCCACTCACTCACCCCCGGCACATGGAACGTGGACCCCACCCACTCGGGGCTCAACTTCACCGTCAAACACCTCATGGTTTCCAAGGTGCGCGGCCGATTCGGTGCATTCAGAGGCACCATCGTGATCGATGCCGACCCACTGAAGAGTTCGGTCAACGCCTCGGCACAGGTTGCGTCAATCGACACGAACGAAAAGAGCCGTGACGAGCACCTGCGAACCGGCGACTTCTTTGATGCCGAGAAGTTCCCCACGATCGATTTCGCCTCCACAAAGATCGAAAAGGCCGGCGATGACTTCGTGCTCCACGCAGATCTCACCATCAAGGGTGTCACCAAGAATGTGAAGTTCGATCTCGAATTCGAAGGCACCGGCAAGGACCCGTGGGGCAATCTGAAGGCCGGCTTCAGCGCCAAGACGGAAATCAATCGCAAAGACTGGGGCCTCGAATACAACGCCGCACTCGAAACCGGCGGCGTGCTGATCGGCGAAAAAGTGAAACTCGAACTCGATATCCAGGCCGTCAAGGCCTGATCACGAGGGTGCTCGGTCTCGTTGTGGCTAGATCACCGCAATGAGATCGAGCACCATCACCAAATCGGTTTTTGCCGGCAGGCCGAGTTCTTCCTGGCCACCCTCACCGAATGCATCCACGTAGGGAATGACCACCTGTCGACGCCCACCCACTTTCATGCCGACCAGTGCCTTGACCAATCCGGGAAGCACCTCCGCCTCGTCCATCTTCAACGTAACGGGACCAACTTCCCACGAGTTCTGCAGTACCTCGCCGGTGTCGCCGCGATACGCAATGAGATGGGCCACAACTTTCTTGCCCTCAACTGCTTCGGTGCCCTCACCGAGAACCAGATCGTCGATCACGAGTTTGCCAACGGGGTCGGCACCCGTCACCGTGATCTTCGGTTCGTCTGCAGGATCGGTCTTCGGCACGATCACCACGGCATCCACCACGAACGACAATGCATCACCCGGTTTGATGGTGTCACCGGCACCCTGATCGCCATAGGCAAGTTCGGCCGGAATATCGAGCTGACGGCGGCCACCGGCCTTGATGCCCACGAGCCCTTCGTCCCAACCCTTGATCACTCCACCTGCACCCAGGGTCACATTGAACGGATCGCCACCGAAGTTGCCGTCGAAGCGTGTTCCGTCCTCGCTGCGCACGCCCACGTAGTACACGAACACCGTGTCACCCTCTGCTGCGGGCTCGCCGGTCCCCTCTTCGAGGTCGGTGATCACCAGTTCAGCGGGCGTCTCTTCGGGGATCTTCACTTCTGGCTCGTCTGCTTGCGCCGGCTCGGCATCGGCGGACGGAACCGAGTCGGCCACATCTGCGGTGTCATCGGTGGCGGCTGTGTCACCGGTGGTTGCGGTGTCGCTGGTTTCCGAAGCGCTGTCGCTGCTGCAACCCACCAACGTGGCTCCCACCAACGTGAGAGAAAGAGATGCTGTGAGGATTCGGCGACGAAGCGTGCGAGAAGACATTCCGTGAGGCTAATCACCCCACGATGCAATCACCGGATCCAATCTCAGGATCCGGAATATGCCTCTCTCAACTCTTTCTTCAGGACTTTCCCCGTGGCATTGCGCGGCAACGGCTCGGTTCGCCAGAAAATCTTCGACGGAACCTTGAACGACGCCAACTTCACCCTCAGATGGGCAATCACATCGGGCGTGGCCTGATCGTCGAAACCGGGTTGCGCAATCAATGCAACTGCCACTTCTTCGCCCAACGACGGATGCGGGACTCCGAACACCGCACAGTCGGCAACCGCAGGGTGTTCGAAAAACGCGGCCTCCACTTCGGCGCAGTACACGTTTTCTCCGCCGCGAATCACCATGTCCTTGATGCGATCTGCGACGTAGAGGAAACCGTCTTTGTCGAGATAACCGGCGTCGCCGGAGCGGAACCAACCCGTGGGAAACGCCTTTTCGGTTTCCTCGGGCTTGTTCCAATATCCACGGACCACGCTGGGGCTTTGGATCCAGATCTCACCCACCGCGCCGAGTGATGCATCACTGCCATCTTCCAGAACGATGCGCACGTCGGTTCCGATGGTGGGTTGACCAACCGAGTTCTTCTTGGCGAAGTAATCGCGTCCGGCATTGGTGACCACGGTGGAAGTTGTCTCCGTGAGACCGTAACCGTTGGTTGCCCCCACCTTGCCGGAGAAGTCCGACTCGATCCGTGCGATGGAATCGGGTGGCACCGGTGAACCTCCTTGCGAGATGGTGGTGAGACTCGACAAATCATGATTCGCGTAGTCGGGGTGCTCCATCAGACCGCGCACAACCGTGGGCACCCCGGCCACCTGAGTGACGCGATGTTGTTCCACCAACTGCAACGCCTCTTTGGCATCCCACTTGTACTGGGTGACCAATGCTCCGCCACCGGCAACGGCAACGGTGACACCGGTGACGCCCGCAATGTGAAAGAAAGGAAAAGTCCACAGCGACACCTGTTGACGTGGACTCCGGCCCGAGGAACTGAGCGCCGAGTTCAAGGCCCCGCGGAAAACCGTGTTCCACACGTTGGTGACATGGTTGCGATTGCTGCCCACGGCGCCTTTCGGAAAGCCTGTGGTTCCCGATGTGTAGAGAATCGTTGCGTCGTCGTCGGGGTGAATCTTCACCATCGGCGCCCTGACACCCGCATACGCGGCCACATCGCTCCACTGCTCCACATCGGCACGTCCTGCGCCACGCGCCACGATGGTGTGGTGCACTCCCACGGAGGCGAGCAGGCCACTGTCGAGGCGATCGAGTCGTTCTTGATCGACAACCAACACTTTCGTCGATGAATCCTCCAACGCATACCGCAGCTCGTCGGTTGTCCACCATGCATTCAGACTCACGCTGATGGCACCGATGCTCTGGATCGCCCAGAAAGCCAGCGCCCACTCGGGAAAATTGCGCATGCCAATGGCGACACGATCTCCCTGCTGCACACCGTGCGCGGCGAGCCAAGCCGCAACGTTGTCGACAATGCGATGTGAGTCTGTGTAGGTGAAAACTTCGTCTTGGTAGACGAGGTAGGGCGAATCAGCGTGTTGTGCGCTCGCCAACCACAGATCGCGCAGGGATTCGGGTGCCGAAGTGAAGACCCGAAGGGGAACTCCCCGCACCGGAACACGGGATATTTCGAACCGTCCGCCGGGGCCGGTCAGCTCTGCAAGAACTTCCTCACGGGTGGGCATGGCGCGACGGTAGCACCGCCGAAGGGTCGGGTTTCCCAGCCAATTCCGCGGCCAACGCTTCAACTGACTTGGTTCAACCGACTTGGTTCAACTGACTTGGTTCAGAAACTCCACCAGGTTGCCGTCCGGATCCTCGACCAGCGAGATGGTGACTCCCTCACGAATCCTGGTGTTGGCAATGGGAACCACGCAGCCCGCGGCGGTGCAACGCGCTGTGATCTCCTCGAGATTTTCCACATGAATGGTGAAGTAGCGAAAGCCATAAGCACCCATGAGGCCACCCTTGTGGGGTGAGGGCAACTCCTGCCCCGTGTAGATCAACTTCACCAAAGCCACACCACAACGCATGCGATACATGGTGCCGCCACCCGGCATCGGCAG
>JBILKS010000065.1:0-6493 GCA_044376595.1 Ilumatobacteraceae bacterium
GCATTCTCCTGAAGCGCGACCAAGGCAAGTTGATCTTCGCAACGTTGCGCGACCGCGACGGCGAGATTCAGTTGTTCGTGTCGAAGGGCGTGGTGGGAGACGAGTTGTTCGATGCCATCAACGCACTTGACCTCGGCGACTGGGTCGGCGTCACCGGAACCGTGATGACCACCCGCAAGGGAGAACTATCCGTGAAGGTGAGCGCGCTCACCTTGTTGGCCAAGGCAATTCGTCCGTTGCCCGACAAGTGGCACGGTCTCACCGACACCGACACCCGCTATCGCCAGCGCTACGCAGACCTCATTTCCAACGACGATGCCAGACGGGCCTTTGCCGTGCGTCACGCGATCATTGCGTCGTTTCGCAAGACACTTGCCGCCAAGGGCTTCATCGAAGTCGAAACGCCGGTTCTGCATGTCGAGGCCGGTGGCGCCCACGCGCGGCCCTTCACCACGCACCACAATGCTCTCGACATGGACCTGTTCCTGCGCATTGCGCTGGAACTGCACCTCAAGCGACTCATCGTCGGCGGCATGGAGCGTGTCTACGAAATCGGGCGCGTCTTCCGCAACGAAGGAATCTCCACACGCCACAATCCCGAGTTCACGATGATGGAGTTGTACCAGGCCTTCGGCGACTACAGCGACGTCATGGCCATCACCGAAGAGCTGTTTGCTGCTGCGGCGCACGACGCCATCGGAACCACCGTCGTCGACATCGACGGCACCCCGGTGGATCTTGCCCAGCCGTTCCGCCGTGTGCGGATGATCGACTTGGTCGAGGAAAAGACCGGCGTCAAGGTTCACCCGTCTGTACCGGTGGCCGACATGCGCGCATTGGCTGCCAAGCACAACGTCCGCACCGAAGAGCAATGGGGCTCGGGAAAAATCATCGAAGAAATGTTCGAAGCACTGGCCGAACACGAGTTGCGCGCGCCAACGTTCGTCACCGGCCACCCGGTGGAGATCAGCCCGTTGGCACGCGTGGATCGCAACGACCCACATCTCACCGAGCGTTTCGAACTCTTCGTGGGCGGCCGCGAGTTGGCCAACGGCTACAGCGAGTTGAACGATCCCATCGAGCAACGTGCGCGTTTCGAAGACGAACAACGTGCCAAGGAAGCCGGCAACGCCGAAGCCGGCACCGTCGACGAGGATTATCTGCGCGCCATGGAGTTCGGCATGCCACCAACAGGTGGCCTCGGCATCGGCATGGACCGTCTCACCATGTTGATCGCCAACGTTCCCTCCATTCGCGACGTCATCCTCTTCCCCACCCTTCGCCCCGAAGTCTTCGAGTGATCCCTCCAGCAATCAGGTACGAAAGAGAAAGAGCAACGAGATGAGCACATCCGCATGGGGCGTTGGCCTCGCCACTGTCGCCGCCGACGGCACCGTTCTCGACACCCGTTTCCGCGCAGTGGGATGGGGCGAGGCGATTCCCTCCGACGCCCCGTCCACCAGCGTCACGGGCGCGGCACCCGGTGACCCCGAACGGGGTGTTGCGCTGCAACCCGTCAGCATCGTGGTCGACACCACGGTGGCGCCCAGCACCACGAGCGATGTGTACTTGCGACTCCATCTCATGTCACATCGTTTGGCCCAGCCACGCACCCTCAACCTCGACGGCATGTTCCCGCTTCTGCCCAATGTGGCCTGGACCAGCCGAGGCCCCGTGGCCATCGACCAACTCGACAGCGTGGCATGGAACTTCACCCGGCGGGGCGAGCATCTGGTGGTGCACGGCGTCGACAAGTTTCCGCGCATGACCGATTACGTGGTTCCTGCCGGTGTGCGCATCGCCGACGCCAGCCGTGTTCGCCTTGGTGCCTACCTTTCGGCCGGAACCACCGTGATGCACGAAGGTTTCTGCAACTTCAACGCCGGCACGCTCGGCGCATCAATGGTTGAAGGACGCATCTCGGCCGGTGTTGTTGTGGGTGACGGAACCGACATCGGTGGCGGCGCCAGCATCATGGGCACACTCTCGGGTGGCGGCAAAGAGGTGATCACCGTGGGTGAACGCTGTCTGCTCGGCGCCAACTCTGGTCTCGGCATTTCGCTGGGAGACGACTGCGTCATCGAAGCGGGCCTGTACATCACAGCGGGAACCATGGTGAAGCTTCCCGACGGAGAAGTGGTGAAAGCCCGTGCCCTGTCGGGCGCTCACAATCTCCTGTACCGCCGCAACAGCATCACTGGCGCAGTGGAAGCGGTGCAGCGTCAAGGTTCCTGGGGCGGACTCAACGCCGCTTTGCACAAGAACTGACATGCAACTCCACGAACTCGCCGCAGTGATTCGGGAACGGCGAAGCAGCCTGCTCATCGATCCGACACGCGAGGTTCCCCGCGAGGTCGTCGCTGAACTGTGCGAACTGCTCACCTGGGCACCCAACCACAAGCGCACGTGGCCGTGGAAGATCGCTGTTCTGTCCGGCGACACCCGTCGCACTCTCGGAGAGCGCATCTCCGCTGTCATGGCTACCCAAGGCGACGACGAGCCGAAGGTACTGAAGGCGCGCACCAAGTATCTGCGCGCACCGAATGTCATCGTGGTGGGCGCACTGCCCGGCGACAGCTCCGAACGCACGGCGGAAAATCGCTACGCCGTGGCCGCCGGCATTCAGAACCTGCTGCTGGCAGCCCACGCCCACGGGCTGGCCGCACTGTGGGGCTCGCCTGCACGTGGCGCCAACGGCGCAATCAACGAGATCTGCGGGTTCCCCGAGCAGACCGAAATCATGGGGCTTCTCTATCTTGGATGGCCGAACGGCACGGTGGAGACTCCCGGCCGGCCGACTACCGACATCACCTGGTTGTAACCGCCGACTCCGGCCTCGTCACGGCTGGTAGACGCCGAATACTTCCCGCAGCGCATCGCTGACTTCGCCCAATGTTGCGTTGGCGCGCAGGGCTTCCTTCATCGGATACAGTAGGTTCTGCGTTCCGCGTGCCGCGGCCGTGACATCGTCCAGTTTCGCCTGCACCAGCGCCATGTCGCGATTCGCCTTGAACTGCTTCAGGCTTGCGGTCTGATTCACCTGCAACTGCGGGTCGATCGGGAACGCCTTCGGCTCGGGTTCGCTGTCCACCGTGAATTTGTTGACACCCACAATCACGCGCTGGTCGTCGTCGATCGACTTGGTGTACTCGTAGGCGGCCTGCTCGATCTCGTCCATCTGGTAGCCGGTCTCGATGGCGGCAACTGCGCCACCCATCTCGTCGATCTTGTTGATGTACTCCCAGGCGAGCGCTTCTACTTCGTCGGTGAGTTTCTCCACGAAGTATGAACCGGCCAGCGGATCGGGGGTGTCGGCCACGCCACTTTCGTAACCGATGATCTGCTGCGTGCGCAACGCAATGCGTGCGGCTTCCTCGGTGGGCAAACTGATGGCTTCGTCGTATCCGTTGGTGTGCAGACTCTGCGTTCCACCAAGTACAGCGGCCATTGACTGAATAGCTACGCGCACCACGTTGTTCAACGGCTGCTGTGCGGTCAGTGTGCTTCCGCCAGTTTGTGTGTGGAAACGCAACAACTTGCTGGCTTCCTTCTTTGCGCCGAAACGCTCGGTCATGATGCGGTACCACATGCGTCGCGAAGCACGGAACTTCGCAACTTCTTCGAAGAAGTTGTTGTGACCGTTCCAGAAGAAGCTGAGTCGCGGCGCGAAGTCGTCGACATCGAGCCCTGCATCGATTGCTGCCTGCACGTAGGCGATGGCATTGGCCAGCGTGAATGCAATTTCCTGCACCGCGGTGCTTCCGGCTTCGCGAATGTGGTAACCGGAGATCGAGATGGTGTTCCACTTCGGAACGTGCTTGCTGCAGTATTCGAAGATGTCGGTGATGACACGCATCGACGGGCGCGGCGGATAGATGTACGTGCCACGCGCGATGTATTCCTTCAGCAGATCGTTCTGAATCGTTCCACTGATGGCACTGGCGGGGACGCCCTGCTCTTCGGCCACCAACTCGTACATCAACAGAAGGATTGCGCCCGTCGAGTTGATGGTCATCGACGTCGAGACCTTGTCGAGGGGCAGGTCGGCCAGCAAGAGGCGCATGTCGGCCATCGAGTCGATCGCCACACCCACCTTGCCCACTTCGCCTTCGGCCCGCGGATGATCCGAGTCGTAGCCCATCTGGGTGGGCAGGTCGAACGCGCACGACAAACCGGTCTGGCCGGCCTGGAGGAGGAACTTGAAGCGCTCGTTGGTGGATGCCGCCGTGCCGAAGCCGGCGTACTGGCGCATGGTCCACAACTTGCCGCGGTACATGGTGGGATACACACCGCGGGTGTAGGGCGCCTTGCCCGGCTCGCCCAGGCTGACAGCCGGGTCCCAGCCGTTCAGATCGGCCGCGGTGTACAGGGGTGCGATGGGGATGCCCGAATCGGTGCGATGCTCAGCCATAGCCGCCAATCGTAGGGTTTTGGGCGCCGTGGTATGCAGTTTCGGCAAGGATATGCGCCGAAAAAACGGGCTACTGCGCGGCGATCACCGAGATCTCGACACGCCATTCTGGTCGTGCAAGAACAGGAACCGTGAGCAGGGTGCTGGCGGGCTTGTGTCCACCCAGCACTTCGTCTCGCTTCTTCATGACGACAGCCAAACGTTCGTTCACCGGGCCATGGTTGGCCTCCTCTGCCGGACTCTCACAGAGATATGTGGTCATCGAGACAATGTCAGAGATCCCCATTCCGCCTTCCGTGAGGATGATCCCGATGTTCTCCCAGATCACATCGAGTTGACCTTGCACCGAGGTGGGCACCGAGCCATCAGTGGCCTTGGCGACCACACCGCACGTGTGGAGCCAACGCGTGGCGTTTTCCACCAGCACACCGTGGGCGTAGGCGGCAGCAGGAGCCGGCAAAGCGGCGGGACGAAGTTCACGGTTCATGCCACCAACCGTACAGGCGTAGGCTTTCCCCATGGCCATCACAGACGCTCCCGCACCCGCCATTGACGGCATTCCGCTGACTCCAAAAGAAGTCCATCTCGATGGCATGCCGAAGTTCGACAACTTCGAAGACGAGCGTCGTCACCGCAAAGAACGCTTGGCTGGCGCTCTTCGGATCTTCGGCAAGTTCGGGTTCTCCGAGGGCGTTGCGGGCCACATCACCGTTCGAGACCCCGAGTTCACCGATCACTTCTGGGTGAATCCGTTCGCCACTTCGTTCCGGCAAATCACTGTCAGCGATCTGATTTTGGTGAATCATCACGGTGAAGTCGTGTACGGCAAGCGCCCCGTGAACCGTGCCGCATTTGTGTTGCATGCCGCAGTCCACGCCGCACGCCCCGACATCACGGCCGCCGCCCACTCGCACTCGGTGTACGGCAAAGCGTGGTCGTCGCTCGGCCGTCTTCTCGACCCGATCACACAAGATTCATGCGCCTTCTACAACGACCACGTTCTGATCGACGACGTCGGTGGAAAAGTTGTGTTTGAAATCGCCGACGGAGTGCGCTTCGCAGAGAAATTCGCCACCGGCAAGGCCGCGATCCACCAGAATCACGGACTCTTCACGGCAGCATCCACAGTCGATGCCGCGGCGTATTGGTTCATCTCAATGGAGCGCAGTTGCCAGGCGCAGTTGATGGCCGAAGCCGCGGGAACTCCCAAACTCATTCCTCACGAATGGGCCGAATACACCCGCGACAACACCGCGCACCAGATTGCCGGATGGCTCAACTTCCAGCCGCTCTGGGACGACATCGTGAAGAGCGACCCTGACCTCTTCGACTGACCACGCTTCCGAGGGCCCCCGATCGGAACACCAGCAGGCAACGAGACGATTCGAAGCTGAACTTCTCTTCGTATTCTCCGCGTTTGCACTGAACTCGGGCAACGCCATTGCCAAAGCCCAGATTGACAACGTCGAGCCAGCAACCATGGCGTGGCTCAGGATGTTCGGAGCGATGGTGATTGCCGCAGCCATCGTGAGACCACGCCGATTGTCTCTCCGAAAATGGTCCCGTGCCGACTTGAAGAGTGCGGCCATTTTTGGACTGTCGACAGGACTCACCAGCAGCTTCTTCTACATGGCCATCGATCGCCTGCCTCTCGGCAAGGGCGTTGCGATCGAGTTCATCGGCCCCATCACGGTTGCAGCCATCTTCACGCGAACGCGTCGCAATGCACTCGCTCTCTTGGTCGCGGTGGTCGGCGTCGCCGTTCTGACCGGTGTTGAGATCGGCGACGAGTCTCTCGGCGTTCTGTTCATCCTGCTTGCGGCCGCCAGTTGGGCCGTACACATCGTCTACGGATCGCGTGTCGCGAACGCCCACACCGGCCTTGAAGGCTTGGCCATGTCGTTCGTCATGGGAACCTTGCTGACACTTCCGCTTGGTGCCGCCGACTTCGATGCAGTGGCCCGTCAACCTTCCCTCGTCGCGATCGGAGTGGCTGTGGGCGCGCTTGCCAGCGTTGTCTCCTACGGAACCGACCAACGCATCCTGCGCCTCGTGTCAGTTCGGCACTATTCGGTCCTCCTC
>JBILKS010000066.1:0-6486 GCA_044376595.1 Ilumatobacteraceae bacterium
CGGGTCGGGACGATCGGCCGGGGGAACGGGTGCACCGTATTCCTCGGGCTCTTTCACACCGTCGAACACGTACACGCGGTCACCGTATTCCACCAGCGAGGGAAAGTACTCCGACACGTGCATGGGAATGCGCACACAACCGTGCGATGCCGGCTCGAGTGGAACCTGAGCCGCACCGTGGACCGCAATGCCCTCGTTGAAATACACCGGATTCCACATCGTGCCCAGTTTGCTCTGTCGCGTTCCGGTGCGGCGGTTGTAGAAGTAGAAGAACCCCGGCGGCGTGATCGACTCGCCACAGATGCCCTTCTTGATGGGCTCGGTGCCGGGGTTGCCCTGCTCGCCCGGGTCGATGGTGACCTCTTCGCACCACGGCTTGTTGTCGCCCGTGGAGATGTGGGTGACGAGAGTGGGCTTGCCCGCGGCAAAGACCACCATGACCTGTTCGGGGAGATAGATCTCCACGTGGCGCGGCGTCTGTGCATTGGGCCGACGGGGTGTGATCAGGCCGCTGTCTTGCATCATCTGCCACATTGCGGGCGTGACTTCGCCCGTTGCCTTGGCCCGAGGCGTTTTCATCACGAGCTTCTCGAATGCCCAGACCGCTTGGATGGTGTTGTAGCCGTAGTCACCATCGACCAGATTGGGGTCGAAGCCAAGATCCTTGAGGCGCTGCTGCACCAACTTCACGTCGTCGCCCACCGTGCCATTCGAGAGCGTGCGCGTGAGCACCGGAGCCGGAGCCAACGACGAGGTGGGTGCCGCAGTGGAGGTGGTGGTGTCGGCAGAGTTGTTTCCGCCACCGGCAAAACCGACGGATACGACCACCAGCAACACCACGAGCGCCAGCAACGCCGGGCGCCACCGATGAAGGGGGCTGGACGTCGTGTGGGGGCTCATGGAACGGCTGTCACGGCTTTCCGGAAGAGTGCTTCAGCCCTGAAGGCTACGAAGTTCTTTGCGAAGAGAGAACATCTCGCGCAGGATCTTGCGAATCACAGCGGGCGAACTGAGTGTGGAAACACCCCTGGTACGCGGGAAATAGTCGACTCCGAACTGAATCACGTTCATGCCCATCTTCTGGGCACGAATCACCAGTTCCGCATCGATGAACGATCCCTCGCTCTTCAACTCGATCTTGTTGAAGATGGTCCCGCGACAGAGTTTGAAGGCGAAGTTGATATCGCGCATCTTGACTCCGAAAAAGACTCGCACCAATCCGTTGTAAAAGGCGGAGTACACGGTGCGCACGTACCCCTCTCCGGTGCGATCGAAGCGATACGCACTCACGATGTCAGCTTCGTAGTAGCGAAGGAGGCGCACCGCCTTGCGCACCTCGAGCATGTCGAAGGGGAGGTCGGCATCGGTGTACAGCACCAGGTCGCCGGTGCAGTTGGCGAAGCCGGTCTTCATTGACCCGCCCAACTTGCGGTTGACCGGATGATGCACCACCCTCACCCGTGGGTCCGCAGCTGCCGCGGCGTCGGCGAGAGCCGGGGTGTTGTCGGTGGAAGCGTCGTCGACGATCAACAACTCGTAGGTCTCGATGTCGCCGTTGGCGATCAATGCCTCGCAGAGCTCGCGGCCCGCCGACAGCGCACGGTCGATGTAGTCCTGTTCGTTCCACATGGGAAAGAAGATCGACAGTTTCGAAAAATGCGTCGGGTTCAGTGGACTGGCCATCGCCGAGGGAGGCTACTGCCCACCGGTCCCGCAGAGATTTCAGGGATAACGTCGTGGGATGTCCTCATCCGCCCAGCCGGCCGATCACGGCACGACAAGTGTCTCGGCCACGTGGGCGCGGCTTCTGGCGGTCAGCTGGATCCTGGTGGCCGCGGCCACCGGCATCACGGCTACAGCAAGTGCGCGCACGGGGAAGTCTCTCTGGTGGGTGAACGGATCGGTTGCCGCCAATGTGGCGTTCAGCGTGATCTTCTACGCGGTTTTCGTGGCAATGATTCGCCTTGCCATGAAGCGCAGCGGACGTGCGCCCCTCGCCGGTGCTGTCGTTGCCCTGTTGCTTGGTGCCAGCGCGGCGCTCGATCTGGGTCGGGCCGGTGGCTCGGCATTGGTGGTAGTGGCCCTGTCCGGCGCCGGTTTGCTCGCCAGCATCGCGGCGTTCGCCGGCCGCCAGAATCACAACTAATCTCGCTGACACGCCATCACTGTTCGGGGGGATCGAGATGCGCACCATCAAGCACCCATTGTCCGGGGCTGTCTACGACCTGACGGATCGAGGAACCATCCTCGTCCAAAAAGACGGCGCGACAGGTGAGTTCACGCATGACGGCGTGTGGATTCAAGGTGAGATCAAGCAGGCCGATCCGCATCTCTGTTTGTGGATCGGCGGCAAGCAAGTTCCGAACGGAGCACAACAATGACCATTACTTCGACTACCAACGACGGCACGCCTGGCGGAACGGGAGAAGCCCGCTCCCCCGGGCTGTCGTACCAGGACCTGCTCGACCGCGACACCCGAAAAGCGCCAGACGTTCTGCGTTGGCAGAGCGGTGGATTCATGGGCGACCAAGACATCCCCGTGTCGCGCTACACCAGCCGCGAGTTCCACGAACTCGAGAAGGAAAAGATGTGGAAGCGCGTGTGGCAGATGGCCTGCCGCGAAGAAGACATACCCCATGTCGGCGACACTCTGGTGTACGACATCTGCGACATGTCGATTCTGATTGTGCGCGCCAAAGACACGTCGATTCGCGCCTATGTGAACGCATGTCTTCACCGCGGCCGACTCTTGCGCGAAGCCGACGGCAACGTCGCCGATCTGCGCTGCGCTTTTCACGGATTCTGCTGGAACCTCGACGGCTCGCTGAAGCAGGTGCCTTGCGACTGGGACTTTCCTCACGTCGACAAGGACGAATGGGCACTGCCCGAGGTCAAGGTGGGCCAGTGGGGCGGCTTCGTGTTCGTCAACATGGATCCGAACTGCGAATCATTCGAATCATTCCTCGGCGACTTCGGCTGGCACTTCGAACGCTGGCCCCTGGAAAAGCGCTACAAGAGCGTGCACGTTGCACGTCTGTTCCCCTGCAACTGGAAAGTCGTGCAGGATGCCTTCAGCGAGGCATTCCACGTGGTTGCCACCCACCCGCAACTTCTGGCCGGCATCGGTGACGCCAACTCGCAGTACGACTGGAAAGACAACTATTCGCGCGCCATCACCCCCAACGGCACACCGAGTCCGCACATCAAATGGGAACCGACCGAACAGGAGATGTTCGACGCCATGTCGGATCGGCGCCTCGACGAGCCACCAGTGGTGGAACTCGGCGACGGCATGACCGCACGTTCCACGGCGGGTGTCGGAGGACGTGCGGGCCTGGCTCCGGTCATCGGCCAAGAAGCAGCCGATCAACTGTCGGATGCCGAGATGAGCGACAGCATCTATTACACGCTCTTCCCGAACTTCCATCCGTGGGGCTCGTACAACCGCATCTGCTACAGGTTCCGCCCGTACGAAGATCGCCACGACATGTCGGTGATGGAGTGCATGTTCCTCGAGCCCTACGACGAGACAAAGCCCAAGCCTCCCGCCGTGCCCATTCACTGGCTCGGAGTCGACGACGACTGGGCGGAAATGGCTCCAGAACTCGGCCTTCTGGCCCGGGTGTTCAATCAAGACACGTACAACCTGCCCAAGGTGCAACGAGGCTTGAAGACGATGACGAAGCCGGGCGTCACCTTGGCCAACTACCAAGAAACGAAGATTCGCCATTTCCACACACTGCTGAGTCGTTGGATCGACAAACCCTGAAATTCGTCGACGGTTGATTACCGTAGGCGCCATGTCGGAATCGCAGTCCTCCCGTTCCAAAGTTCTCACGTCGCTTCCCTCGGGCGAGCGAGTGGGCATCGCCTTCTCGGGCGGACTCGACACCTCTGCTGCCGTTGCGTGGATGCGCGGCAAGGGTGCCCTCCCCTATGCCTACACCGCAGACCTCGGCCAGCCCGACGAGCCGGAACTCGACCAGATCCCCGATCGCGCACTGCAATACGGAGCCGAGGCAGCACGACTGGTGGACTGTCGCGAAGAGTTGGTGCACGAAGGCCTCATCGCCCTGCAGTGCGGTGCCTTTCACATCACCACGGCCGGCAAGACGTACTTCAACACCACCCCACTCGGTCGCGCAGTCACTGGCACGTTGCTGGTGCGCGCAATGCAATCCGACGGAGTCGACATCTGGGGCGATGGCAGCACCTACAAGGGCAACGACATCGAACGCTTCTACCGCTACGGATTGATGGTCAACCCCGCCCTGCGCATCTACAAGCCGTGGCTCGATTCCACGTTCGTCTCGGAACTCGGTGGTCGCAGCGAGATGAGCGAGTTTCTCCAGTCGCGCAACCTGCCGTATCGCGACAGCAAGGAAAAGGCCTACTCCACCGACGCCAACATCTGGGGAGCCACTCACGAAGCAAAACTCCTGGAAGAGTTGGACAACGGCATGGACCTGGTGGAGCCCATCATGGGCGTGGCGCACTGGAAGTCCGAGATTGCGATCGTCGAGGAAACCGTCAGCATCGAGTTCGTCGAAGGCTGGCCCGTGGCCATCAACGGCAAGAAGTTCGCATCGCACGTCGATCTGGTGAATGAAGCCAACATCATCGGCGGACGTCACGGTCTGGGCATGAGCGACCAAATCGAAAACCGCATCATCGAGGCCAAGAGCCGAGGCATCTACGAGGCACCCGCCCTTGCACTGCTGCATATCGCCTACGAACGACTGGTCACCGGCATTCACAACGAGAACACCATCGAGAACTACCGCACCATGGGACGTCGTCTCGGCCGCCTCCTCTACGAGGGCCGCTGGTTCGACCCGCAGGCGCTCATGCTGCGCGAACCGTTGATGCGTTGGGTGGGCACTGCCGTCACCGGAACCGTGACGGTGCGCCTGCGTCGGGGAGACGACTACACCATCGTCGACACCTCGGGTCCGAATCTCACGTACGCACCCGAGCGTCTCAGCATGGAGCGCGTGGAAGACGCCGCCTTCGGTCCGCTCGACCGCATCGGGCAGTTGACCATGCGCAATCTGGACATCGACGACAGCCGCGAGAAGCTCGACGTGTATCGCAAGACCGGGACTCTGGCGCCGGGCGGCCTGCTGGCGTTGAACGCCGAAAACGACTGACTAGTTCTCGATCACCCGGCGCATCACGCCGGCCAGTAGTGCAACGCGGAACGGAATCTCGTCGACCACAACGTGCTCGGTGGGACCGTGCGCTCCACCTCCCACTGCGCCGAGTCCGTCGAGTGTGGGAATGCCCATTGCCGCCGTGAAGTTGCCGTCGGAACCTCCCCCGACTTTGACACCCACGAGATCACGGCCGTCTATGTCACGGCCCACTTCGCGGGCAACTGCAAAGAGACGCTCCGACATTGACTCGTGCATCGGAGGACGATGCAGACTGCCCGTCACGGTGATCTTTGCTTCGGGCAACACCGGCTGCAATGAGTACATCGACGACTCGACACGTTCTTTCTCATCGGGCGTCACCACACGCGCATCGACCGCGATGGTTGCGCGATCAGGCACGGTGTTGTCGGTGGTGCCTGCGGTGGCGACAGTTGGGGTGACGGTAGTGCCCAGATCGGGACGGCCGAAGGTGGCGATGCGCTGCACCTGATGTGCCAGCTCCAGGAGTGCGTTCACACCCTTTTCCGGTTCCAATCCTGCGTGCGATGCCCGACCCTCGATGACCACCTGGAAGGTGCCCGTTCCCTTGCGAGCGATCTTGAGTGCACCGCCATCGGCGCTGGGTTCCAGCACCAACACTGCGCCTGATTCACCGAGTGGACCTGCCATCTGCTCGATCAGACCGCGGCTGGTTTGCGATCCCACCTCTTCGTCGGACGTGAACAACATGCTCACACCGGATGTGTCGACGCCCTGTTGACGGAGAATCGCCACCGCAGTGATCGCCTGAACGATCCCGGCCTTCATGTCGAATACACCGGGGCCCCGCAACACACCATCTTCGTGCAGAAAGGGACGCGTGTTCACGGTGCCAGCGGCATGGACCGTGTCGTGATGACCGAGCAGCAGTACCCGCGGCGTTCCCGACCCGCGCGCCACCACGTGTGGGCCGTTGTCCGACTCGACAAGCGAGGTCTCGAGACCTGCCACACGTGTGATGAGGGCCGCAACTGCGTGTGCGCTTGTGCGAGCACGTTCGGCATCGCGCGAGGGTGACTCGAGCGACACCAACTCACCGATCTGGGCGACCATGTGATTCAACGCCTCGGTCGCTGCGGCGAGATTCGGGTGCATCTCCAAAGAATAGGGTTGCCGCATGGAATTCATCGCCAACCTCATGACCGCCGAGGAAGACCCCGTGACATGGGCCCGGACACGCGAGAGCGAAGGCTGGCAGGTCCTGGGCTGTGCCGACCACTTCTTCAGCACCAACAAGGCTTACCCGCACGCCTGGGTGACGCTGGCCACGATGGCCGCGGCCACCACACGC